>CANFOZ010000020.1 GCA_947448795.1 Bacteroidota bacterium | reverse complement strand
GGGCGAACGGGTTAGGGGTAACAGCCAATTAAAGTGATGAATGACTAATGATAAATGGGGAAGTGCGCAGGAGTTCGGGGTTAACAGCCAATTATGAATGATGAAAAATTCGGTGGCTGCCCGCTTCGGCTTCGCTCAGTGCATCGTTTCGTCCCGAAGCCTCTGGAGCCTCAGGGACCGGTGGATGAGCGATGAAGTGAGCTTGTCGAACTTTAGCGAAGCGTATCGAAGCCCCGGCCCGCGATTCACGCTCGCAAGCCGCAACGCATCGCAGCTCCCTTCATTCTCATTCTCTTTCTCTTTCTAATTCTCTTTCTAATTCTCGCTTTCATTCTCTTTTTTTGGTTTAACCCCAATAAATACCTATCTTTGCGGCCTAATTCCAATCATCATGATTACTGTATCCGATAAAGCAAAGACCAGACTGGTCAATTTTCGCGCGGAGTCGAACTACGACGAGAGTTATTTCGTACGCGTGGGTGTTGAAGGTGGTGGCTGTAGTGGCCTCTCCTACAAGCTCAATTTCGACAATAACCAAGGCCCCGACGATCGTTTCTTTGAAGACAAAGGCATCAAGATTGCCATCGACAAAAAAAGTTTCCTTTACCTAGTTGGTACGGAGCTGGATTTTTCTGATGGCCTCAACGGCAAAGGCTTCGAATTCAAAAACCCAAACGCCACGCGTACCTGTGGTTGCGGCGAAAGCTTCGCTGTATAACCTTTTTTTTGCCCGATATTTTAATTTAGAATCATTATAAACAATGGCTGAGGATAAAGAAATACTAGACCAGGTAACGCAAGGGGAATACAAATACGGCTTTGTGAGTGACATCGAGTCGGATGCTGCTCCTATGGGCCTCAGCGAGGATATTGTGCGCTTTATCTCTGCCAAGAAAAACGAGCCGACATGGCTTTTGGATTGGCGCCTGAAGGCTTACCGCCACTGGCTCACTATGGAAGAGCCGAACTGGCAAAACATCCATTACCCGAAAATCAACTACCAAGACATCATCTACTACTCTGCCCCAAAGCCAAAGAAAGTACTCAACAGCATGGACGAGGTAGATCCTGAGCTCCGCGCTACTTTTGAGAAGCTAGGCATCTCTCTCGACGAGCAGAAGCGCCTTTCCAATGTGGCTGTGGATGCAGTGCTTGATAGCGTATCCGTTGCAACAACCTTTCGTGCCAAGCTCAGCGAGCTCGGTGTGATCTTTTGTTCGTTCAGCGACGCGGTAAAAGAACATCCGGAGCTTATACGCCAATACCTTGGCAGCGTGGTGCCGGCTACAGACAATTTTTTCACTGCACTCAACTCGGCTGTCTTCAGCGACGGCTCTTTCTGCTATATCCCCAAAGGTGTTCGCTGCCCGATGGAGCTTAGCACCTATTTCCGCATCAATGCGGCAAACACAGGCCAGTTCGAACGCACGCTCATCGTAGCTGAAGAAGACTCGTATGTGTCTTACCTCGAGGGCTGCACTGCCCCGATGCGCGACGAGAATCAGCTGCATGCTGCTGTTGTGGAGCTTATTGCAGTAGGTCGCAATGCACAGATAAAATACTCTACCGTACAAAACTGGTACCCCGGCAACAAAGACGGCGTGGGTGGCATCTTCAACTTCGTGACCAAACGCGGCATCTGCCTTGGCGAAGCCTCTAAAATATCGTGGACGCAGGTGGAGACGGGCTCTGCAGTGACTTGGAAATACCCAAGCTGCATCCTCAAAGGCGATCACTCGGTGGGCGAATTTTACTCCGTAGCCGTTACCAACAACTACCAGCAGGCCGACACCGGCACCAAGATGATCCACATCGGGCGCAACACCAAAAGCACCATCGTTTCGAAAGGCATCTCTGCCGGCAAAAGCAACAACAGCTACCGCGGCTTGGTGCGCATTGGCAAAAGTGCCAAGAATGCCCGTAACTTCTCGCAATGCGACTCTTTGCTGATGGGCGATCAGTGCGGCGCACATACCTTTCCTTATCTAGAAGTGTCTAACCCAACAGCTATCGTGGAGCACGAAGCCACCACTTCTAAAATTGGCGAGGACCAAATTTTTTATTGCAAACAACGCGGCCTTTCGCAAGAAGACGCTGTGAACCTGATTGTTAACGGCTACTGCAAAGAGGTCTTCAACCAGCTCCCGATGGAGTTTGCGGTGGAGGCACAAAAACTTTTAGCGGTAAGTCTTGAAGGCAGCGTAGGTTGATTTTATTTTTATTACACATCTGAAACAAACCCAATACAACATGTTATCCATCAAGAACCTCAAGGCCTCAATCGAAGGAAAAGAGATACTCAAAGGACTTAACCTCGAAGTGAAAGCTGGCGAGGTACACGCCATCATGGGACCAAACGGTTCCGGCAAAAGCACGCTTGCTTCTATCTTAGCAGGACGCGAAGAATACGAAGTAACAGGCGGCTCCGTGAGCTATAAAGGCAAAGACCTGTTAGACATGGCTCCCGAGCTGCGCGCTCGCGAAGGTGTGTTTCTCGCTTTTCAATATCCTGTGGAAATTCCAGGCGTAAGCAATGCCAACTTTTTAAAGACCGCTGTGAATGCTGTGCGTAAGCACCGTGGCCAAGATTCTTTGGATGCGATGGATTTTTTGACCGTGATGAAAGAGAAGATGAAGCTGGTGGAGCTCAACGCAGACTTAGCGAAGCGCCCTGTGAACGAAGGCTTTTCGGGCGGCGAGAAAAAACGCAACGAAATCTTTCAAATGGCTCTCTTAGAGCCCACTTTAGGCATCCTGGACGAGACCGATTCAGGATTGGATATTGACGCTTTGCGAATCGTAGCCGGTGGTGTAAACAAGCTTCGCAGCAAAGACAACGCTTTTGTAGTAATCACGCACTACCAACGCCTGCTTGATTATATCGTTCCTGATTTCGTGCATATCTTATACAACGGTCGCATTGTAAAATCAGGCACCAAAGAACTGGCGCTAGAGATGGAAGAGAAAGGATACGATTGGATTAAAAACGAAGGGGCTGCAGTATGATCATGGAAGAATTAACTTTCGAAAACAAGCTGGCCGACCTGCTTAAGTTCGACCTAGAAGTAGAGAACGAATACCTGCGCGAACTCCGCCGTGAGTCGCTCAAATTCTTCGTGGCCAAAGGCTTGCCTACACGCAAGGAGGAGGAATGGAAGTACTCCGATACAAGGCGTACTTTCAAATACATCGCGAATCCTAAAACAGCCCATTACACAGAAAACGGATTGGAAAATGGCGTCTCAAAATATGCCGTTCCCGGACTAGACTGCTACACGGTGGTGCTAATAAATGGTGTTTATGCTGCAAGCCACGCCAACCTTTCTGGACTGCCTAAAGGTGCATTGATATGCGGCTTAGACGAGGCCTTCCGCGATTATTCAGGCCATATTGAAGATTATTATGCCCGTCAAAGTTCCCATGCCGAGAACGCGTTCACCGATTTAAACACGGCGGCCGCCACTAGCGGGCTTTTTGTTTACCTCGAAAACGGCGTGAAGGTCGACAAACCCCTGCATATCGTGCAGTTGTTCAATGGAAACAAAGAATCCTTTGCCTACCCTCGCAACCTTTTCGTGGTGGGTGATAAATCCTCATTAGCGGTCGTAGAAACGCAGCATCATTTTGGCGCATCCGATGGTATAAACATCATCGCCATTTCTGAGATCACCTTGATGGATGAAGCCAGCATGCAATATTATCTGTTGGAAGAGTCCGAAAACTCGTCCTTGGTGCAGGCAACTTATGCCGACATCGGTCGCAATGCACATTTCGACACCAACACCATCACGATAAACTCCGCCTGGGTTAGAAACGACCTGGAGATTTGTCTGAATGACGAACACTCCGAAGCGCATCTGAACGGACTGTTTCTTGCCACTGGTGAGCAGCACATCGACAACCACACCATGGTTGATCACCGCTTACCGCATTGCAACAGCAACCAGCTTTACAAAGGAGTATTAAATGGTAAGTCGAGCGGCGTATTTAACGGAAAAATTTTCGTTCAACGCGATGCACAGAAAACCAATGCGTATCAGAGCTCAAAAAACATACTACTCAGCGAGGATGCGGTGATGAACACCAAGCCGCAGCTAGAAATTTTTGCAGACGATGTGAAATGTTCGCATGGCACTACGACTGGCCAGCTCGACGAAGAAGCGCTGTTTTACTTGCGCGCCCGTGGCATCGGCGAACACCAAGCCCGTGTGCTGCTTTTAACTGCATACGCCCAAGAAGTACTTGAAAAAATACAGATTGACGCATTCCGTACCTACTTGACGAAAAAAATCGAACATCAACTTCCCCGATGAACGCCTTAAAAGAGTCCATGCAGGCATTTGACATCAACAGCATTCGCAAGGATTTTCCTATTCTGAACGAAACCGTGCATGGCAAAACCCTTGTCTATCTTGACAATGCGGCCACCACACAAAAGCCGGAGCAGGTGATTGAGGCGATGAATGCATATTATCGTCACACCAACAGCAACATCCATCGCGGGGTACATTTACTAAGCGAAAAAGCCACGCAGCAATACGAAGAGGCACGCAAGAAAGTAGCCCGTTTTATTGGTGCTCCTAAAACGCAGGAGATTATTTTCACGCGCGGCACCACAGACGCTATCAACCTACTGGCGGCCTCCTTTGGCAAAAAACACATTCAGGCAGGCGACGAGATTTTAATCTCCGCCATGGAACATCACTCCAACATCGTGCCTTGGCAGATGATGTGTGAAGAACGCAAAGCCGTTTTAAAAGTGGTTCCAATCGACGACGATGGCTCGTTGAACATGGAGGCCTTCGAGCAATTGCTCAGCGAGAAAACCAAACTCGTTGCTATTGTGCATGTTTCTAATTCACTAGGAACAATTAATCCAGTGAAGGACATCATTCAAAAAGCGCACGCGAAAAACATTCCTGTATTGTTGGATGGCGCACAAGCCGTGCAA
The DNA here is from genome assembly GCA_947448795.1 of Bacteroidota bacterium. Lineage (GTDB taxonomy): Bacteria > Bacteroidota > Bacteroidia > AKYH767-A > JAHEYN01 > CANFOZ01. The sequence continues at coordinate 37,974 of CANFOZ010000020.1, read as the reverse complement.
CACTTGCCGGTGAATGTGCAAGAGCTAGACTGTGATTTTTATGCCTTTTCTGGTCACAAGTTGTTTGGCCCCACCGGTGTTGGCGTGCTATATGGCAAAGAGTCGTGGCTGAAGGACCTCCCCCCCTACCAAGGTGGTGGCGATATGATTTTGAATGTTACTTTCGAAAAAACGACCTATAACGAATTGCCCTATAAATTTGAGGCTGGAACACCAGCTATTGCTGAAGTGATTGGACTTGGAGCAGCCATTGATTACATCTCTGGCATCGGCATGAAGCAAATAGAAACGCGTGAAAGCGAGCTGTTGGCTTATGCTATGAAGCGCATTGCAGCCATACCGCGCGTGACAATCATCGGCACGGCAGCGCATAAATCATCGGTTGTTTCCTTTGTTGTTGATGGGGTTCATCCACACGACATGGGCACTATTCTCGATCGCGAAGGCATCGCCATTCGCACGGGGCACCACTGCACACAACCCGTTATGAAGCGCTTTGGCATACCTGCAACATCCCGAGTTTCATTGGCATTTTACAATACAGAAGAAGAGCTAGATACCTGCGTCAAAGCCATCGAAAAGGCGATCCAGCTTTTTGTATAAATAACATCGCATGTCGGAATTAAACGAGCTTTATCAGCAGGTGATTTTGGATCACAACAAGAATCCACGCAACTACGGCGCTTTAAAGCCCTGTACGCATTTCTCGGAGGGATTCAACCCGCTCTGTGGCGACCATTTCGACATCTACGCTGTGATGGACGGCGACACGATAAAGGACATTTCCTTTGAGGGCTCTGGTTGTGCGATATCAAAATCGTCTGCGTCTATTATGACGAGTTTAGTCAAGGGCAAAACGAAAGCTGAGGCGGAGACAATGATTGAGCAGTTTCAGGACTTGGTTACCATGCCAATGGATCAGCAACCAGACGAAGACAAGCTTGGCAAGCTTGCCGTATTTGCTGGTGTGCGGGAGTTTCCTGCACGCATCAAATGCGCATCGCTGGCTTGGCATACGCTCAAAGCCGCTATTGAGCAACAGCCCAAAGCAATAAGCACCGAATAATTTTGTTGGGTTAGGCCTTAACCATCGCTAAGATGGACTCGAATAACAATCGGCCATCTTCATTGCCTAATACAGCATCTGCGGCACGCTCTGGATGAGGCATCATGCCAAAGACATTCTTGCCAGCATTGCAAACACCCGCAATATTTTCGAGGGCACCGTTCGGATTGGATGCGGCATCAACAGCACCGTTTTCATTGCAATAACGAAAAAGGATTTGTCCGTTGGCGTTCATTTGTGCAAGCACCTCGGCATCTGCGAAATAGCGACCTTCTCCATGTGCCACAGGTATTTTAAGAGCCTTGCTCGTATCTACACCGGAGGTGATCAAAGTTGTATTGTTTTCAGCTTTGATGAACACATTTTTGCAATTGAATTTGTGATGGTCGTTGTGCAAAAGAGCACCCGGCAGCATGCCTGCTTCACAAAGAATTTGAAAGCCGTTACACACACCAAACACATAACCGCCTTTCTCCGAAAAGCGAATGACGTGTTCCATGATTGGCGAGAAACGAGCGATAGCGCCTGAACGAAGATAATCGCCATACGAAAATCCGCCCGGCAGAATAATCATATCGCAACCTTGAAGATCGGTGTCTTTGTGCCACAACTCCACCACCTCTTGGTGCATGATGTTACGAAGAACGTGGATCATATCATGATCGCAATTGGAGCCGGGGAATATTACTACGCCGAATTTCATGGTCTGTTATTTTTTACAAAATTAAGGTTTTTAATGGAGGTGCAGAAACACATAGGTGCCGATGAGCCCAATAAAAACAAGTTCCATCAACCAAAGCCGTTTAGCCACCATAAAATAGAACCCTAAAAAAACAGATAGCGGAATTGCTACGATGATTAGAATTTCTTGGCGTACCGAGCTAAAAAACAGAAGCGGAAGAAAGGCCACAAAAAGCATCCCTAACAAAACCTGTTGATAGTTGCGGGTTCGAATTACATTTCGAAAAAAATTACCGATTATTTTATTTATGCTAAGCAGCGCAAGCAAGCCAATGCAGCCAAGGAATACGAGCTCAGGCATAGACAGGTGGAGTCGTTGTCTGATATCGTCCCATGCTATTGACCGATTGGCGAACACCGCTATAAATTGATCCATCCGATCGAACCAATAATAATACAACCCGAGGAAGGCAAAAGGCAAGGCAAATCCAATAAGTGGAGAAATCCATTCGCGCCAAACAAAAGGGCGCAGGATAATCAACGCAATAAAAAGCAAGAGCAGAAAAACCAAGGATGGGTAGTAAATCAAGGTGGCTATGGCGATTAGAAAACCCAGCTCAAAAGTGATGGGTAAGGCGGAATCATTTTTATACAGTTGAAAGATCCGCCCTAATACAAAAACCAAGATAAGGGATGCAAAAAGTGCAGGGCTCAAGACCATATTAGAAGGCAGTGCGGAAGCCAACAAAACAAAAAAGAGCGAGGTTAGATGCGCTTTTTTATAGAGCACCTCAAATTCATTGACTAAAAAATTTAACAAGATGGCCAAGCTAGAAACCAGCAGAATACCGAGAATCGGTAGCAGTGGCGTGGGCAGCTTGTGCATAAGAACCTGCAGCAACTTAAAAATTGGCATGTCTTGATCGGGCACTGGAAGCAATGCCTTATGCCAAGCAGGAAGCCAAAGCAAAGCCACTAAAATAGGGATTGAGAACAGGGTTGCTGTCTGGTTGCTTTTGTAGAATCGTATGAGCATCTGAAATATTCCCCTTGTTTTGAAATTATTTTTATAGCTTTGTTCTCAAAGAAAACCATTATGACATCTATATTCACCGCCATCGGTCACGCCTGCACTAGGTTTTTCACACACATGCCTGCTTTGGCCAATTTTTTCAACTACTTCATCATCCTAACGCTTACTGTAGCAACCTTTTTCTGGATTAGCTACATGTTAAAAAACCCACAAGGCGACTCCAACTACCTTTCTAAAAAGTAAGTCAAGCGAGCATGTCTTTGCCGATATCACTTCGGTAAAAACTGTGCTCGTACTGTATTTTTTTCACTTCTTGAAACGCGCGTTCGCGGGCTTCAAAAGCTGAATCACCCAGTGCTGTAAGTGCCATTACACGGCCACCAGCACTTACCACCTTGCCCCCTTCTTCTTTTGTTCCAGCATGAAAAACGAGCGCGTCTTGAACCGACTCGAATCCGGTGATGTGCTTTCCTTTCTCGTAGGCGCCAGGATAGCCACCTGCCACCAGCATAATCGTTAGTGCAGCACGCGGATCGATATCCATCCGCATGTCCGACAAGCGACCTTTTCCAGCAGCGTCAAGCAGCTCGAGCAAGTCGCTCTGAATACGAGGCAAGACGGCCTCTGTCTCCGGATCGCCCATGCGGCAATTGTATTCTATCACAAAAGGTTCGCCCTGCACTTTTATCAGACCAAAGAAAATAAATCCGGTATACGGAATACCCTCCGCATGCAAGCCCTTAACGGTTGGCTCGATGATGCGCGCGCGTACTTTATCCATAAAGGCCTCGTTTGCAAAAGGAACCGGCGACACGGCTCCCATACCCCCCGTATTAAGACCTGTATCACCGACACCGATCCGTTTGTAGTCTTTGGCTTCCGGCAATAAAAGGTAGTCTTTACCATCGGTGAGGATAAACACCGACAATTCAACGCCTGCAAGAAATTCTTCAATCACGACGGTAGTACCAGCAGCACCAAGCATGTTGCCGCTAAGCATTTCACGCAATTCGAGGCGGGCCTGTTCGATTGTATCCACGATCAAAACCCCTTTGCCTGCAGCGAGTCCATCGGCTTTCAGAACATAAGGAGCGTCGAGGCCTTCCAAGAAAAGCTCCGCCTCACCAAGCGTTTGTGCGGTGAAGGTGCCATAAGCAGCTGTTGGAATGCTGTGTCTTTTCATGAATTCTTTTGAAAAAGCCTTGCTGCCTTCGAGCACAGCACCTGCTTTCTGTGGACCAATAACGGGGATATGCTTAAGCACTGGATCCGCTAAAAAGAAATCGTGAATGCCGCGCACCAAAGGCTCTTCGGGCCCAACGACCAAAAGATCGATGGCATTTTCAAGGCAAAATACTTTGATGCCTTCGAAATCGTTTACCGACAGGTTCACGTTGATGCCGTGCTGCAAAGTGCCTGCGTTGCCGGGGGCGATGAACAGCTTGTTCAAGCGCTTACTTTGCGCCAATTTCCAGGCGAATGCATGTTCGCGGCCGCCAGAGCCCAATATAAGGATATTCGTATTTTTCATTGCTGATGCGAAGATAGGAAGAAGAAGGGAATGAGAGCGAGAATGCCCTTATTACTAAAGGCCACTTGTTTTTCAAGCCTGTAGAATCATTTACAAGTAATACCCGTGCCATATTGCATTAAACAAACTGCTATCTTTACTAATAGAAAAGCATATTCTTTAATCGAAAAAGCAAAAAACAGGTTTTATTCCCCCTTGCCTTGTATCATGAAAGTCGCCATCATGCAGCCGTATTTATTCCCTTATATTGGCTATTTTCAATTAATTCAGGCGGTTGATGAATTTATTATCTACGACAATATTCAGTATTCTAAAAAAGGCTGGGTTAATCGAAATCGCATTTTGGTGAATGGGAAGGACGCGTATCTCACGTTGTCCCTAAAAAAAGATTCCGATTACTTGAATATTAAGGACCGTGTTTTAGCTGATAACTGGAACCTAGAACGAAAAAAAATAGTAAACGGAATACGAGCAGCATACAGCAAAGCACCTTGTTTTCCAAAGGTGTTTCCTTTGCTTGAAGAAATACTAAACCATCAGAATCAAAATTTATTTGAATTCATATTAAACTCCATTAAACAAATCAATCAATACCTTGAAATAGCAACGCCACTAATAATTTCGTCGTCGATACAAATCAATCATGATTTAAAATCTCAAAACAAGGTATTAGCACTTTGTAAAGCAAGGCATGCGACGACCTATATTAATCCTATTGGAGGCATTGATTTATATGACAAAGATGTTTTTAATTCGGAAGGTTTGCAACTTCAGTTTTTAAAAGCAGATAACATCATTTATCCTCAATTTCAAAACGATTTTATACCTTTTCTTTCAATTATAGATGTAATGATGTTTAACACTAGAGATGAACTATTGAAAGCACTTACTTCTTTTACATTAAATTAAAATATGAAAAATTACTTAGACGATTTTGTTAGAGCATATGAAGGTGAACTGCAATACGATTTTGACAATGAAATTTTATTGAATTGGTATCCACACCGAATTATTAACTACTCAAAAGATGCTAATTCACTTTTAGAACTTGGCTTAGGCCATGGCTATACCACAACTATTTTTTCCAAGCATTTCGCAAATCATATTGTTTTAGACGGCTCAAAAGCAGTAATAGAAAACTTTAAACACAAATATCCAGAGTGCAAAGCAAAAATTACAGAAACGTATTTTGAAGAATTTAACACGACCGAAAAGTTTGATTTAATAGTAATGGGCTTTATTTTGGAACATGTTGAAGATCCTATTCAAACCTTATCACACTATCGACAATTTTTAACACCAAACGGGAAGCTGTTTATCGCGGTTCCAAATGCTGAAGTCTTAAATAGAAGACTGGGGCATTTGGCAGGCCTTTTGCCAGATATGACATCCTTGTCAGAACATGATTTTATACTTGGACATAAAAGATACTATACAATTAACACGTTAAAAGAAGATATTAAAAAAGCCAGTTATAGTATAGAGCGAATGGAGGGCATTTACTTAAAACCATTTACTACAAAGCAGATGATCACTTTAAATTTTGATAAAAAGATTATCGATGCCTTATGTTTAGCAGGAATCGAATACCCTGAGCTATGCTGTGGAATTTTAGCTGAATTAAAACCTGCCGAATGAAAACGCTACTAGTTGGTGGGACATCAGCACTTGGGAAAGCCTTATATCCTGTTATTGCTTCATTTAGTGAAGTAGTAACTGCAGGTAGACAAAACTGTGATATTCATTTAGATCTAAGTGACTCAGCCAATACAATAACGCTGCCACAAAATATAGATGTCGTTATTCATACTGCCGCCCATTTTGGAGGAAAATCAGATGATGAAATAATAGAAGCTGAAAAGGTTAATGTTCTTGGCACACTAAAGCTTTGCCAGGCTGCAGTTAAAGCAAAGATTAAGCATTTTATATTCATTTCTAGTATTTATTCTACATGCAATGAAGAACATAATCAATACAGTATATATTCACTTTCTAAAAAACATGCGGAAGAGTTAGCTCGATTTTATTGCTCTTCCGTTTCTATTCCATTAACTATTATACAACCAGCCCCAATTTATGGCAAAGAAGATGGGTTTAAACGTCACCATCCTTTTTTATATTCGATGCTGGATAAAGCAATGGCAGGCGAAGATATTTTACTTTACGGCTCACATGATCCGCTTAGAAATTATTTATATATTGATGATCTAACTAGCATTATAAGCAAAGTAATTCAAAACAAAACCGAAGGTACTTATAGCTGCACACACATGCATGATGTTAGCTATTCACAAATAGCCAAGGCTGCCTATGCTGCTTTCAACACGAATGGCGTAGTTCGTTTTCTTCCGGATCAACCGAACATAGCAGACAATATCTTTATTAAGAACGATTCACTATATAAGAAGATTGGCTTTTACCCACAGGTATCAATTGAAGAAGGAATCCGTCAAATTGCGATTAACAAAAAACATCAGTAGTGAAAACAATACTTGTATCAGGCGCTAGTGGAATTATTGGATATGGCATTTTACGCTCCTTAAGAAGCGCGGACCAACAATTTCTAATCGTAGGAACAACAATATACTCCGACTCAGTTGCTGAAGGCTTTTGCGATATTTTTGAACAAGCGATACCTACGGATCATCCGGATTACATAGATTGGCTGTTACGTGTAATCAAGAAACACAAAATCGATTTTCTAATTCCTGGTATAGAGGCAGATATGTACAAGTGGATTGAACATACGGATACTATCAATAAAAGCGGTGCTAAGGTATTGCTGAATAGCAAAAATCTCATCGATCTATGCAAAGACAAATGGGTTTTTTATAACACATTAAAAGAGCATCTTGTATCGTATGCTATTGAAACAAGTTTAGAAACAGATTTCGATCTGCTTGTTCAGAAATTCGGCTTGCCCTTTTTGCTTAAACCTCGCTGTGGACATGGATCAAAAGGCATTGTCAAAGTAGATAATTCAACTGCGTTTTTAAAATACCAGAAGGATATAGGGCCAACACTCATGGTACAACCAATAGTTGGAAATGACAATGAAGAATATACCACCTCTGCTTTTTGCGATGGTAATGGTGGATTCTATGCATACATGACCCTGAAAAGAAAATTGTCAAAAGATGGGTTTACTGAAAAGGCAGAAGTAGTCGAATTGGATACTATTAATGAAGTCCTATTAAACTTATGTCAACTCTTTCATCCATTGGGACCTACTAATTTTCAATTCAGAAAACAGAATGGAATATTGAAGTTGTTAGAAATTAATCCAAGAATATCTTCCTCTACTTCTATCCGAACAAAATTTGGATATAACGAAGCACTAATGGCGGTTGATTATTTTTTAGAAAACAAGAGCATAGAACAACCCGTTATCAAGAAGGGGAAAGCGGTCAGATACATAGAAGACATGATTATATATGAAAAATAAGATAGGTATCATATCGGATATTCACGGAAACTTCGAAGCGCTGAAAAGCGTTTTGGCGGAGCTCGACAAAATGCATGTTACTGACATTTATTGTTTGGGTGATGTAGTTGGCTATTATTCACAAGTTAATGAATGCTGCGATGAGTTAAGAGCGCATAATATACCGTGTATAATGGGGAATCACGATTGGTACATGGCAAGTGGTGGTTTTTGTCCGCGTTCCAAAAGTGTTAATGATTGCCTTGCTTATCAAAGAAAAGTAATTACAACTGAAAATATTGAATGGCTAAGAACGTTTCCGGTTCAGCGATTTGTTGGCAAAATGCATCTAGTTCATGGCGGTTGGGCCGACCCAATTGATGAATATATTACGGAGCCCACTGAAGAGTATTTTTCAAACATAGCAGGAGAAGTGTATGTTTCAGGACATACACATATTCAAAGTTTGTACGCTTTTAAAAACAAAATGTATTGTAACCCAGGATCTGTAGGCATGCCAAGGGATAATGATCCTCGGGCGGCTTTTGCTGTTTATGATGGAGGATTTACACTTCATAGAGTAGACTATGATATGCAAAAAGTTTTTCAATTAATGGATAACGCGGGGTTTAGTGATTATTATTATGGCTGTTTAAAAACAGGTGCAAAAAACCTATGCAAACTTTAATTTGAGCATCAATTGTTTTATTGAATTAAAAAAGAAATGAATGTTTAAATGGAAAAAACTAGGGCGAATTTTCAACCCTGTTGATTTACAAGAAAGAAGTTGGATGCATGAATATGCCCAGGCCCCTTCAGTTGTAATATTTGACAAGCATGTTCGCGTGTTTTTTGCATCACGCCCTGTTCCCGATGAAAAAGGTCAATATATTAGCCGGCTTGGCTATGTAGATTTAAACAGAGCCAATTTATTTGACATTATCAATGTTTGCCAAGAACCTATATTGCCTTTAGGAGAATTAGGAACATTTGATGAATTTGGAACATATCCGGTATCTGTTATCAAAAATGAAAATGAAATACGAGCATATTATGCAGGCTGGACAAGGTGCGAATCTGTTCCCTTTAACGCAGCTATAGGCTTAGCTATTAGTACAAATCATGGCGAAAGCTTTACGAAGCTAGGACCTGGCCCCATTCTCTCTTACACCCCTGACGAACCATTTGTTTTAGGCAGCCCTAAAATCCGGAAGTTTAATAATACCTGGTATTTATGGTATTCAGCGGGCAGAAAATGGTTAGCTAACGATGGTCAGCCACAGCCGGTTTATAAAATCCGCATGGCGCATTCAAGCGATGGAATTAATTGGACTAGAATGGGTAAAAATTTAATTGAAGATTTTTTAGAAGAAAATGAGTGCCAGGCAAGTGCTGATGTGTTTTTCTACAAAGAAAAATACCATATGTTTTTTTCGTATCGGTATAATTTGAATTATAGAGATAAAGGTAGAGGGTATCAGATTGGATACGCAGTTTCTGATGATTTATTAACATGGAAAAGAGATGATAGCAAGGCAGGTATAACCGAATCAGGAAATGGATGGGACTCAGACTCCGTCAGTTACCCTTATGTTTTTGAATTAGACAATGCTATTTATATGCTTCATCAAGGCAATGAAATGGGTAGATTTGGCTTCGGATTAGCAAAATTGGAAAGCTATAATTAAATTCTATGCTGACTATGAAATGGAAAAAACTAGGCAAGATTTTTAACCCCACTGAACATACATTACCAAATACTTGTTTTGAGTTTGCGCAGTCACCTCAAACATTGGTTTTCGACACTTTTGTTAGGATTTACTTTTCAACAAGGGAAAAAGACAAATCAGGCAAATACTTAAGCCACGTTGCCTTTGTCGATTTCGACAAAACCTTTCAAAATATTCTAAAAATAGCATCAAACACCGTAATTCCTCTTGGCGATTTAGGCTGTTTCGATGAACATGGGATTTTCCCAATCAATATTGTTAGAGATCAAGACAAAATTCTCGCATATACAACAGGTTGGAACAGGAAAGTTTCTGTTTCAGCTGATGCGTCAGTTGGTTTGGCTATAAGTCAGGATAACGGCTTAACATTTCAAAAAGTAGGTGCAGGTCCTGTTTTAACAGCCTCTTTGCATGAGCCATTTTTAGTATGTGATGGATTTGTTGCTATTTTTGAAAACGTTTACCACATGTGGTACATTTACGGTACTGAGTGGACTAAATCCTCAAATAATGAAGCACCAGATCGAGTTTATAAGATAGCACATGCCACATCAAACGATGGTATAAATTGGAATAAAGAGGGTAGACGCATTATTTCTGATTTACTTAATGCTGAAGAGTGTCAAGCCTTACCAACAGTTATAAAACATGACAATATATACCATATGCTCTTCTGCTATCGCGAAGCGATTGGGTTTAGAACAATAAAAGGCAGGGGTTATAAACTTGGTTATGCATACTCAGAGGATCTTATAAATTGGACAAGAGACGATACTCGTTTAAGCATCGAAACTACTCAGGGAGAATGGGATTCAGACATGATGTGCTATCCCCATATCTTTGCTTGCAATGACACTATATATCTTCTTTATAATGGGAATGAATTTGGGCGATTTGGTTTCGGCCTAGCCGTTTTAGAAAAATAAATCATCAATATAAATTTATGAAAACGAAAAGAGATTATAACAACGAACTAAAAGATACCGCTGATCATAAATATGGGTATAGTTTCGATTATGATGTGATGCATCCCTTTATGATAAAAGCGTTTAGTCCTTTTTTTAAAACCGGGAATTTTTTAGAGTTAGGAAGTCACGAAGGGAATTTTACAAAACGATTTCTTCCCTTTTTTGAGGATATTACGTGTGTTGAAGCATCCGATGCAGCCATCTCAAAAGCTAAATTAGAGCTTGGTACAAGCGTGAAATTTATCAACTCATTATTTGAAACAGCTGCTCTTCCAACAAAATACGACAACATCGTCTTAACACATGTTCTTGAACATATTGACGACCCCATGGCTGTTCTTAAGCGAATTAACGACGAGTGGTTGTCAGACACCGGCCGCTTCTTTCTTGTTTGCCCAAATGCAAATGCGCCCTCTCGACAGATTGCCGTTAAAATGGGCTTAATCAGTCATAACGCAGCCGTTACTCCTGCTGAAAAAGAACATGGTCATCAAATAACCTATACATTGGACACATTAGAAAGAGATGCTAAAGCCGCGGGCTTGAACGTTGTGCATCGTTCCGGCGTTTTTTTCAAGGCCTTAGCTAATTTTCAATGGGATCGTTTATTGGCAACCGATATCATTTCACAGGAGTACCTAGAAGGCTGCTTTCAGTTAGGGCAGCAATATCCAGATTTATGTTCGAGTATATTTTTAATGTGCGAAAAAGGCAAGTAAAAAAAGCCCTTTCAATTTACTTATGATTTGGCGGGAACATGTACTTCTTGGGTATCATCTTGCCGGTTTTTAATCATGCACTTTTCTTGCGCAGTTGCAAGAATTAGAGCGCTGCATTAACAAACCTAAACATTGCCTGCACTACCGGCATGTCAGAGGAGCTAAATTACACCAAGTTTATTTTTTCTAACTTTGTATTCATCCCCTTTCTGCAATGGCTATGATTCCAATTAACCGGCCTTTTCTTCCGCCTCGAGACGAATATCAAAACTATTTGAAAGATGTTTGGCAAAGAAATTGGCTTACTAACGATGGGCCTCTAGCCAATGAATTAGAAAAAAACATAAAGGACTACCTGTCCATCAATCATTGTCTTTTTCTATCTAACGGAACCATTGCACTTCAAGTTGCCATCAAAGCACTTGACCTGAAAGGCGAAATAATAACCACGCCCTTCTCCTATGTCGCCACTACTAGCAGTATCGTTTGGGAAAACTGCACGCCGGTATTTTGCGACATTAACCCGCTCTCTTTCAATATTGACCCGCATCAAATTGAACAGCATATCACACCGCGTACATCTGCCATACTAGCAACCCATGTATATGGCAATCCATGCGACATTGACACCATCGAAAACATTGCTAAAAAACATGGACTTAAAGTGATTTATGACGGGGCACATTGCTTTGGCACAAAATACAAGGGAAAGTCGGTCTTTCATTATGGCGATATAACCACAGCCAGTTTTCATGCTACCAAATTATTTCATACCATTGAAGGCGGAGCTGTCTTTACTTCGTCTACTGAGTTGTTAAATAAAATGGCGCGATTAAAAAATTTCGGGTTTACAGGCGTTGAGCGTTTCGACGGAGTAGGCATTAACGGGAAAAACTCTGAATTTCATGCGGCTATGGGACTTTGCAATTTAAAATACGTCGATTCCATTTTGCAAAAAAGAAAAGCAAGCAGTTGCTATTACGATGATCGATTGAAAGGACTACACATCACTAAACCCTTTCTAAATCCTGATAGCGAGTTCAATTTTTCATATTACCCTATCGTATTTAAAGACGAACAAGAATTGCTCCTTGTAAAATCAGCTTTAGAGCTTGCTAAGATCTCAACAAGGCGTTACTTCTACCCCGCATTGTCTTCCCTAAATTATGTAACTGCAGGCCCTGTGCCGATTGCGGATCGCATTTCGAAAACAGTACTATGCCTTCCTTTGTATTTTGATTTGTCAGACGAAGAGATAGACACGGTATGCAATGCATTAATCCGAGCACTAAATACCTAATAACAAAGCCTTCATCAACAAAAATGCATTTGGCAATTAAACGACCAAGTGCCTCTAAAATTCGCGATCAACTATATACAAGGGCCGCTGTTTTACTTCGTCATAAATACGCCAGATATATTCACCCAATACACCAAGCATAAGCATCATTAAACCACCAATTATGAGCAGTAAAATCATAATTGGAGCCCATCCATTAAATGGAGTTCCTGCGTAAAAATAAGCCCTTAAAATACTCAAAGAGTAGAGCAAGCCGGTCAATGCAAAACCAAAGCCAGTAAGTGTCATTAGACGCAATGGCAAATAACTTACGCTGATAAAAGCCCCCATGAAATTCCCAAATCGCTTTTTGAAATTATACTGCGATTTTCCAATGGTTCGCTCCTCCTTATCGTAAGGTATAAACTTCAAGGTAAAACCTAAAGTCAGAATATCATATTGATAAAATCGATTTCGCTCGGTATATGCATTAATTGCATTCAAGGCCTTTCTTCCCAACAAGGCAAAATCGAACCCACCCGGTGGCGCATCGGGAAGCATTAACTTGTAAAAAAAACCAGACGTTACTTTGTTAATTCGACTTGTTTGATGCGATTTTCGGTAGGAGACCACGATTTCATTTCCTAACTCCCATTCTTTTATCATCGCAACACATTGTGCAGGTGGATCCTGCAAATCAGCAGCCATATTAATTACAACATCCCCTTTGGCAAACCTCCAGCCTGCAACTATGGCGGCCATTTGGCCAAAGTTTCTTGAAAAACTAACAATGCGAATTCGGCTGTCTTCTGTGCTTTTTTTTAAATTGATTAATTCGCTTAACGAGTTATCTTTTGAACCATCATTAACAAATACGAGTTCAAAATCATAGTCGGGGAAATGAGTTTCCATCTCACCAACTATCGCACGATACAAAGGGGTTAATGCGCCTTGATTCTGATAAACCGCAAAGCAAATTGAAATCAGCATTTTATTAATTTTGTGTGTATAACAAAAGGTTCAATCAACAATCTAAGTAAGGCTCCCCGAAAGTCATTATCGGCTTCAACAATAATGTCTACTTGCAGAATAAGCAGGTATCAATCTAAAGGATCGCCTATTTATTCCACGCAACAAAGGTAATTTATTTGTTAACGAGTTAGTTTAAAAACCACCATATCATTTTGGTAAAGGTTTGCAATCGTTTTTAGACAAGAGTAGATGATCAAAGATATCAACTATACTTACCTTTTTATCAGCTAATAACGCAGCCAGGCTAAAATGCGATCAAGCCCCATAATTGAGATGCCAAGCGATTAATCAAACGTTTTCCTTGTATGCATAGCAAAGCACAGTCTCGCAACTCTCAGCAGTAAATTTGCAGGTCTTTGTTGAAATGCGACAATGAAAACGATGCGACTTGCTATTTCTTCATGAAACATCGGGCCACGCAAACCTTTGGACCATATTGCCAAAGGGGCAAAATAGCTTGTGCTACAAGATCGTAATTGCTTCCAGAGCTTAAGGTGTCGCCAACACTCACATGTCTTGGTTTTTCGTAATAATAAAAAACAGAGTAGTCCACCTTGCCTTCAGTTAACTGCTTTGACATTAGAGTCTTATATTCAATATCGCGGTGATAATATATTGCGGAGGCATAAAGCGGCGTGATTTCATTATACAAGGAGAATTGATATGGGCTGCCTCCAACCACTCTGCTTTTTCCGACAAGTTCATGCACCTTAATTAAAGCAGAACGCATGGTGAATTTAGGAGACGCATAGATGTACTTAAAGGACAAGAATAGTCCGGGTACAAATATCAACAGCAGCAGGTAGGATTTAAAAAATGATCGCTCTTTTGCAACAAAAAAAACAAAAAGAAACCGCCCTAATAGTAGCAAAAAAACCCCTAGGTTTAGTGCATTAAATAACAAGCTCGTATTAGCTCCCCCCTCTTCTACCGATACGCCTTGGCCATAGAAAGAAGCAGTAGTTAACCAAAAAACATAAAGACAAACTACAAAAGAGGCTATAACAAGAGCTAACAAGCCCCATTTTTGCTTTGCCTTTAGATTTGAAAACAAAACCTCGCCGTGAAAGGTGGACACGAAAAGCAGCACCAAGGGAAGAAGCATCATCAGTTTTCGCTGATAAAAATAAACATCACCAAAAGCTTGTAATAAACAAAAAACCACTGCTAGACAAAGGAACAAGAGCCATGGCTCTCTGAATTTTAGCTTAACAAGCCGATAACAAGCACATCCAAAGACAACGATAAAGATTCCCAAGATGGAAATGTTGAACCGAAAAAAATTAGTTGAAGCAACTGATATAAAAGGAATAACCAACTTCAAGACCATCTGTTTATATGACAACACAGCGGGTAAAACCTTCAATTTTCCTGCTACGAATAAGCCAGAACCACCATGCGCCACAAATCCATGAAGCAGATCGACTATTGTAAGTTGCGCGATGCTGTATAATGCCAAATTAAAAAACAAAAAACTAGCGAGGATGCCCAATAAAAAGAAAAGAAAATGACGCCACTTCCGTTGCTGAATTATCAATATAACAAAAAGTGTAGAGGCGAATGCGACAAAGACAAACAGGGTATATACATAGATAAAAAGAACCGTTCCAAACGATATAAAGCCAAGTAAAAATATAGCCCAGGATGTGTTTTTTTGATTCAAATAGTAGTTGAAAACAAAGAGCGAAAGGCTAATTCCGAATACAGAATAAATTACGGGAGATTGAATTCTCGATGTAAGCAGAAAGTAAAAGTCGGTTGACATATAGAAAACCAGACCCGCAATCATGTATCGGTTTTTTTGAATGTTCAAATCCAACACTTTATAGATGCACAGAATAGACCCGATCGATAACAATACCGGCGGTAATAGGAAGCCGAAAAAGGAGTTACCAAACACACGTAAACTCACGTAAGTTGCCATTTTTTGGAAAAGCTCAAATGCTTCTCGGGTTGTAGTGAATGGTATATTCTTCGGGTGATAGGTCCCAGCAAAAAGAAGGTCGAAGGTATTTGAAGTGTAATAAAATGAATCCATCATGGTGTACCAGCCAATGCATCTGTTTGGCAAATCACAACCCAAATAGACAAAGCGGCTTGCCAAAAGGAGTACAAAAAGCACTAAAAATGCTTTTTTGATTAATTCATTCTTGTTTATCATTATTTCCAAAGAAAAAATCCTAGACGAATCTTGTGAATAGTGGGTAAGCAGGGATAATCTACTATTGACAAAGTTAATGATTACTTAGTGCCTATTTATCAAAACACCCAAAACTTTAGCCATTCCCTTCAAAGCCTAGTTCACGCATAAAAAACAGGACTTCAAGCACCCCAAATAGCTAAGAAATTCCTTCGCGCAATCAAGAGGTATTGCAACAGTAAGAAAACGTGCAATTCAATTGTATGTTATTCAAAATAGACCTTGGCATAATACTCCAAAGGATGATACATTCGTCATAAAACGCTGCGCGCAATTCAACAAAACAGTTGGTGGTGCGATATCTAAACCTAAACATTATGCCAATTTTCTTACTTTTGTGGAACGGAATAAACACCTGCAAACCACAAGCAAACCATGTATAGCAACTACCAAGAATTCATAAAGAAAGAGCTCGCCGGCATCGTTGAGGCAGGTCTTTATAAAAAAGAACGCATCATCACCTCTCCGCAAGGAGCCTCAATCGTAGTCAACAACACCGACCACGTGCTTAATTTTTGCGCCAACAACTACCTTGGCCTATCCTCCCACCCAAAGGTGATGAAAGCCGCTTCTGATGCACTTTCTGGTCACGGCTACGGCATGTCGTCGGTGCGTTTCATTTGCGGCACGCAAGATGTGCACAAAGAACTTGAGCGCAAAATTTCTGCTTTCCTGGGCACCGAAGACACGATTCTTTACTCCTCATGCTTCGATGCTAACGGCGGTGTTTTCGAACCCCTTTTGGGCGAAGAAGATGCTGTCATTTCCGACGAACTCAACCACGCCTCCATTATCGACGGGGTGCGTCTTTGCAAGGCTCAGCGTTATCGCTATAAAAACTGCGACATGACCGACTTAGAGCAGCAATTAATTAAAGCACAAGCCCAGCGTTTTCGAATGATTGTAACTGACGGCGTGTTCTCTATGGATGGCTATATTGCCGACCTGCAAGCCATTTGCACGCTTGCCGAAAAATACAACGCACTCGTCATGGTCGACGATTCGCATGCTGTAGGTTTTATGGGCAAGAATGGCAAAGGAACGCACGAACACTGTGGCGTGATGGGCCGCGTAGATTTAATTACGGGCACCTTAGGCAAAGCCTTAGGCGGTGCATTGGGTGGTTACACCTCCGGTAAAAAAGAGATCATCGAGATGCTGCGCCAACGCTCCCGTCCATACCTTTTCTCCAACTCGCTTCCACCAGCGGTGGTAGGCGCTTCCATTGCGGTAGTGGATATGCTCAGCGAAACCACAGAGCTGCGCGACAAACTGGAGAAAAACACGCTGTATTTTCGCAAACACATGACCGATGCTGGCTTCGACATCACGCCTGGCGTTC
This sequence comes from Bacteroidota bacterium, assembly GCA_947448795.1. Classification (GTDB taxonomy): domain Bacteria; phylum Bacteroidota; class Bacteroidia; order AKYH767-A; family JAHEYN01; genus CANFOZ01. The sequence goes on along the minus strand of CANFOZ010000020.1, from coordinate 20,969 downwards.
ATCCAATCGCTCCGATCATGCTTTACGATGCCAAGCTCGCGCAGGAATTCGCTGCGGCATTGCTGCATGAAGGCATTTATGTCATCGGCTTCTTCTTCCCCGTCGTTCCAAAAGGAAAGGCCCGCATCCGCGTTCAAATTTCTGCTGGACACGAGCAAGAACACCTCGACAAAGCCATCGCTGCTTTTACCAAAGTAGGCAAGGCCCTTGGTGTTTTGAAGGGATAAATAGGAAACAAGCTCGCAAGAAAATTGGTTATTAACAGGGCAGCGAGGATAGGATTATGCATTGCCGTAAAAATGTCTTTGGCAATTGATTAATTTTGTCTAAAATCAATCCTAGATGACGGCCAACAACAAGCGCTACCTAAAGATTTTCTGGATCATCCTCTTGATCCCGCTTTTCCTGATCGTCATGCTGATTTTTTCAGCTACCCAAGGATGGTTAGGCAAAATGCCATCCTTTGAGGAACTAGAGAATCCAAAAAGCAATCTGGCCACCGAGATCTATTCCTCAGACCAAGTGGTGCTTGGTAAATATTATTATCAAAACCGCTCTAACGCAAGTTTCGCGCAGCTCTCCCCTAACCTAGTCAATGCGCTGAAAGCAACAGAAGATATCCGCTTTGAGCAACACTCAGGCATCGATATCCGCGGTCTATTCCGAGTGCTTTTTCGAACCGTGCTTATGGGACAAAAAAGCTCAGGTGGCGGAAGCACACTGACGCAGCAACTCGCAAAAAACCTTTTTCCGCGTGATCCAAAAGCAGGCAAGATCAAGACCTCGCTTACAAAAGTTCGCGAATGGGTTACCGCCGTTCGCTTGGAGCGCAACTACACCAAAGAGGAGATCTTGGCCATGTATCTCAACACCGTTGAGTTTGGAAGCAATGCCTTTGGTATAAAATCCGCCGCTCGAACTTTCTTTAACAAAACACCTGATTCTTTGAAAGTAGAAGAAGCGGCTATACTCGTTGGACTTCTAAAAGCACCCACCTACTACAGTCCCGTTCGTAACGTAGAAAACGCCACGAACCGGCGTAACACGGTGATGGCGCAAATGAAAAAATACGACCTCCTTTCCGAGGCCGAATACGATTCGCTATCGAAACTGCCGATAACCGTAAGCTATCAGCCCGAGGACCACAACTTCGGCCTGGGAACCTATTTCCGTGAGCACCTGCGACAAGAGATGCAGAAATGGTGTAACGAACATGCGAAAGCCGACGGCACGCCTTACAACCTATATCGCGATGGTCTTCGTATATACACCACCATCGACTCCAGGATGCAGCGCTATGCTGAAGAAGCTATGACCCAGCATCTCAGCGTACTTCAAGACAAATTCTTTGAGCATTGGAAGGGGCGCAAAACAGCACCGTTTTTTAACATGTCGGAAAAGGAAACCAACGACCTCCTCCTTAGCGCTATGAGACGCAGCGAACGCTACCAAGCGCTCAAAGTTGCTGGTAAAAACGAGCGCGAGATTCTTTCCAATTTTAAGCAAAAAGTACAGATGCGCGTGTTCTCTTGGCGGGGCGATGTGGATACCTTGTTGAGCCCTTGGGATTCTATCCGCTACTACAAGCATTTTCTCCAATCTGGCTTTATGTCGATGGAACCGCAAACCGGTTTTGTAAGAGCCTGGGTGGGTGGTATCAATCACCAGTATTTCAAATACGACCATGTCAAGGAAGGCCGTCGTCAGGTGGGCTCTTCCTTCAAACCATTCGTTTATGCACTTGCTATGCAAGAAGGATATTCACCGTGCATGAAGGTGCCGAACAACCCGGTAACCTTCGAAAATGTGGACGGTATGGGAAACAACTGGACCCCTGAAAACGCCGAAAATGACTTCGACGGAAAAATGATGACGTTGAAAGAAGCACTGGCCGAATCGGTAAACCGCATCACCGCCTACCTAATGAAACAATTTGGACCGCAAGCTGTAATCGATGTAGCACGGAAGCTTGGCATCACCAGCCCCATTCCAGTAGTACCTTCGATTTGCCTTGGCACACCCGACATCTCGGTGTATGAGATGGTTGGGGCCTATGCGGCTTTCGCAAACAAAGGGGTTTGGACCGAGCCTATTTACCTCACACGAATTGAAGATAACAAAGGCAACATCCTTCAAGAATTCGTTCCAAAACGCGTAGATGCCCTTAATGAAGAAACGGCTTATCTGATGCTGAATCTGCTCGAAGGTGTTGTTCAATACGGAACAAGTGCATCGTTGCGTGGCAGTCGCTTCAAACTGTATCAGCCGATGGCTGGAAAAACAGGCACCACGCAGGAGCATTCGGATGGTTGGTACATCGGCATCACGCCCGAACTCGTTTCAGGGTGCTGGGTTGGCAACGAAGACCGCAGTGCACACTTTCGAAGCATGGAATACGGTCAAGGTGCGCGTATGGCTCTGCCAATCTGGGCGTATTACATGCAGCGCGTTTATGCCGACAAAACGATTCACATCTCGCAAGGACCTTTTGAAAAACCAAAGCAGAAGCTGAGCGTAGAAATTAACTGCAAAGACGCTGGCAATCAGAATCCGATCGATCCGTTTCAGGAAGATGGGTTTTGATTTGTATTTTTGAAAAAATGATTTTCTATGAATAAAACTGTTTCTAACGCCGAAGAAGCCATCCGCGGCATCACCGATGGCATGACCTTGATGCTTGGAGGCTTTGGCCTCTGTGGCATCCCCGAAAATTGCATCACCGCCTTAGTGAAAGCGGGCACCAAAAACCTCACCTGCATCTCCAACAATGCGGGCGTCGATGATTTCGGTCTCGGCCTTTTACTGCAGAGCAAACAAGTACGCAAAATGATTGCTTCGTATGTAGGTGAAAATGCAGAGTTTGAACGACAAATGCTAAGTGGCGAACTCGACGTGGAGCTTGTTCCGCAAGGCACGCTAGCCACACGTTGCATGGCTGCTGGCTACGGCATGCCCGCGATATTCACACCGGCTGGCGTGGGCACCGAGGTGGCTATAGGCAAAGAGGTAAGGAACTTCAATGGCAAAGACTACCTAATGGAGATGGCCTTCGATGCAGACTTCGCCATCGTGAAAGCATGGAAAGGCGACACCATGGGCAACCTCATTTATCGCGACACGGCCCGAAATTTTAATCCGCTCATGGCCATGGCAGGCAAGATAACCATCGCCGAGGTGGAACATCTTGTTGAACCGGGAGAGCTTGATCCGAATCATATCCACACCCCTGGTATATATATACATCGGATTTTCCAAGGAAGTAATTACGAGAAACGGATTGAACAGCGAACCGTTAGAAAAAAATAATAAAACAGACACTATGTTAGATAAAATAGGCATCGCCAAACGCATCGCCCGCGAAATTCAAGACGGTTATTATGTCAATCTAGGCATCGGCATACCCACGCTTTGTGCAAACTACATTCCAGAAGGCATGCATGTTGTGCTGCAGTCGGAAAACGGAATCTTGGGAATGGGCCCCTTCCCTTTTGAAGGCGACGAAGATGCCGACCTCATCAACGCCGGCAAACAAACCGTGACTCTTCTGCCCGGCTCTTCCCTCTTTGATTCAGCCATGAGTTTTGGCATGATCCGTTCGCAAAAAGTCGATCTCACCATTTTAGGTGCGATGGAAGTTAGTGAAGAAGGCGACATTGCCAACTGGAAAATTCCAGGCAAGATGGTCAAAGGCATGGGCGGAGCGATGGATCTAGTGGCCTCGGCCAAGAATATCATCGTAGCTATGCAACATGTTAACAAAGCGGGCGAATCAAAGTTGCTGCCGAAATGCTCACTACCTTTGACTGGCTTGCGTTGCGTGAAACGCATTGTGACCGAGTTAGCCACCGTGGATGTTATTCATGGAAGAGGCTTCAAGCTTATCGAACGTGCGCCGGGTATCTCTGTTGAACAAATAAAAAACGCTACCGCTGGACGCCTCATCATTGAAGGCGAGATACCAGAGATGCAGATTTCATAGCGCGAGCTAATTTCTGGTCATTTGCTTGCAAGCCGCTTTCGCGAAGCTTACCGCCGCATTTTCATTGGCCTTGCCAAATTCTTACAATATTCATCCACTTTTTCTGTTGATGAATTTGCGGGGCTGTTGATATATTACCTTCAAGGTATAGCATCTCGCATTGATTTGTTAGTACATTCGCAAATTGTCAAAACAACCCATGGAAAAACGCTGGACGATGAAATCTCAAGGTGATCCGCTTAGTGTGGAGAACCTCGCGCATCTCATTGATGCCAGAGATGACGAAAATAGCCGCGAAATATATAAACTCGTTGCTACCCTTTTGGTTCAGCGCGGCATCAAGTATTACCACGAAGCCAAGAAGTTTTTCCGTCCTGAACTTTCCCATCTGCACGACCCCTTTCTCATAAAGGACATGGACTTGGCTATTGATCGCATCGTGAAAGCGATGAGTGATCAAGAGAAGATTCTGATATATGGAGATTATGACGTTGATGGCACTACTGCGGTAGCAACGGTATATTCCTTTTTCAAAAGACACCACGATTGGGTTAATTTCTACCTGCCCGACCGTTATAAAGAGGGTTATGGCATTTCCACGGCAGGCATCGATTGGGCGCGGGAAAACAACTACACACTCATCATCGCATTAGACTGCGGCATCAAGTCGATTGACAAGGTCGATTATGCTAAAACGCTAGGTATCGATTTCATTATCTGCGACCACCACATACCTGGCGACCAACTGCCGGCAGCGGTGGCGGTGCTTGATCCGAAGCGTTCTGATTGTCCTTATCCTTACAAAGAGCTCACTGGTTGCGGAATTGGTTTTAAGCTCGTGCAAGCATTTGCCGATACACACAGCATCCCATTCTCTGAAATCGAATGTTATCTTGACCTCTGTGCCGTCAGTATAGCCTCCGATATTGTACCCGTTACTGGCGAAAACCGAATTTTGGCACACTTTGGGATGGAACGCTTAAATACAAACCCACGCGAGGGCTTCAAAGCGATTCTTAACCTAGCTAATGTAAAGAAGAAAGTTTCGCTCACAGATGTCGTTTTCGTGATCGGTCCGCGCATCAATGCAGCTGGCCGAATAGAAGATGCCAAGCGTTCGGTTGAGCTGCTTATCGCTGAAAATGAAGAAGATGCTATCCGCGCAGGCGAAGGCATTGATAAACTCAATCAAACCCGACGGGAAAAGGACAGCATTATAACAGAACAAGCCCTTCAGCTTATTCATGATGACGAAGGACATAAGCACCGCAAGACCACTGTGCTATTTAATCCAGACTGGCACAAGGGCGTCATTGGTATTGTTGCTTCACGACTAACCGAACATCATTATCGCCCAACCATTGTACTTACACAATCGGACGGCAAAATCACCGGCTCTGCGCGCTCTGTGAAAGACTTCGATCTGTATGCGGCACTAGAAAAATGCGGTGACCTGCTAGAGCAATATGGTGGCCACAAATACGCCGCAGGACTTACCATGAAACCAGAGCGCATCCAAGAATTCAGAGACCGTTTTAACCAAGTGGTTACCGATGTTATTGAGGAGCGCATGTTGACACAAGAGATTGAGGTGGACTCGGAGTTAAATCTAGAAGACATTTCCTTCCCTTTTTATCGTATCCTTCAGCAGTTCGCGCCTTTCGGTCCAGGCAATATGGCCCCTGTGTTTTTAACACGAGGCGTGAATTCGCGTATCGGTCCTAAAATTGTTGGCGAAAAACATTTGAAACTCTTCGTAGAACAGCCTAACAGTCCCTCATTCGATGCGATTGCCTTTCAGCAGGCCAATCATCTACAAGACACTGTTTACGGCAAAACCTTCGACATTTGCTATGCGATTGAAGAGAACGATTGGAACGGCAATGTCACCCTGCAATTAAACATCAAAGACATAAAGCCTGCAACCGTATGAAGATCTATACTAAAACAGGAGACGAAGGAAAGACTTCGCTAATCGGAGGAACACGGGTACCAAAGCATCACATCCGTATTGATGCCTATGGCACTGTTGACGAGTTAAACAGCTGGATTGGATTGGTGCGTGACTTTTGCAGCGATAGTGAATACCAAGACTTGTTCTTAGAAATACAAGACCGCCTTTTCACGATGGGCTCGTTGCTTGCTGCCGATCCCGGCAAAAGCAAGATGAAGCTGCCAGAACTAACCGAGGCAGATGTTCTTTTGTTGGAACAGAAAATCGACCAGATGAACGAAGTGCTTCCAGAACTGCGTTTCTTCGTCTTGCCTGGCGGCCATCAACTTGTTTCCTACTGCCACATTGCGAGATGCGTTTGCAGACGTGCGGAGCGAGCTATCACCCTCCTTTCGGAAACAGAACAAGTAGAAGGGCTGATTATTCGTTACATGAATCGCCTTTCCGATTTTCTCTTCGTTTACGCACGAAAAGTGAGTATGGATTTAAAGACTACAGAAACCCCCTGGAAACCCCGCGCCTAGAGGGGCCCAAGGCCATTAATTAACAATGAAACAACTTAAGCAAAAAAGTCTTTGGCGATAAAAAACACAATCTCGACGCTTTATTTTTTTATTTCATCAAGGAATTTTTACTTTTGCACGCCTCCAAAAAAAGCCTAAAAAGATCTTACCATAAACCAATATTAAATAAAATATCATGTACTGGACACTTGAACTTGCATCTCACCTTGAAGATGCACCATGGCCTGCCACAAAGGATGAACTGATTGACTTCGCCATCCGCTCCGGTTCACCGCTCGAGGTTATCGAGAACCTGCAAGAATTGGAAGACGAAGGCGAAGCTTACGAATCTATCGAAGAGATTTGGCCTGACTACCCTACTAAAGATGACTTCTTCTTTAACGAAGACGAGTATTAATTTTATCCGCCCTTTCTAATAAACTAAGGCATAAAAAAAGCCATCGTTAATAACGATGGCTTTTTTTATGTCAAGGGTGTGTTTTAATAGTGCACCAAACGGGTTACTTGCTCACCAGCATCAGTAACCATGCGAACCATATAAATACCAGGTCCAGGCAGATTCAATGAATAGAAATACTGTCCTGCTGGTTTGAATTCGCACGTATCCAAATCTTCAATTTTAGCACCTAGGACATTGTACACTTCTAAACTCAAACGGGTTGTATGCGCTAAAGAAAGCTGAACCTGAGCTGAACCAATTGCAGGATTGGGACTAACATTTAATGAAAAGCCGCGGGATGCTAAATTATCAAGGGCAAGTACTTCAAATGGCGCTGAGCAATTCTCACAGGTATTAACATCGGAGATACATACTTTGAATATTCCCGGAGAGGTTGGTTGATAGAAAGACATAGTAGCCCCAGAAATAGGGAACCACGTGCCGCCAGCTAGAATCCACCATTGATAAACGGGTGCTGTAGTCGAAGTTGTGAGAATACCGCCACTAACAATGATATCAGGAGCCGCGGGGATTGGATAAATCGTCACAGTGATAGGGATGGAATAGCTGCTACACTGATTGACATCCGTAATTTTTACCGAATAATCACCAGAGGTTGTAGCGTATATTTTTTGTGTGCTTGCACCCGTTGGCGACCACAGGTATTGATTCTCGATGCCTGTAGTCAAGCACACAGAATCTGGTTCACAGACAAACGCAGTACCACTGCACAAGGAGATTTCCGGGGTAATTGGAGGATTGTGGACCGTTACCGTAATGGGAATCTGCTGGGCACATCCGCCAATCGCACTGATTGTTACGGTGTAATTTGTTGTTAGTGGTGGATTGGCATTAGGCGTAGCTGAGGTTGGCGCATCAAGATAGCTCGTTGGAGACCAGGCATAAGCGATTCCACCAGATGCATGGAGCATCACCGTATCACCGGCGCAAAGCGAAGTATCACTTGCAGATCCGAAAGAAGAAAGGCAGGAACCTTGCAAGCCTGCAAAGTAGGCAGAAGGAATTGCTGGGGTATTAATACATTTGAATAGACCACTAAGCATGAGCGAACCACCGGATTCGATGATTGCATCCACTGTATTGTCGGGCGAAGGGTTCCATATATAAGCAGAGCCATCTGTAGCGCTGAGCACCGCTGCTCTATTTCGAACCACACCGCCGATGTTGGTAAAGGTGCCACCAGCATAAACCAATGAATCGTCTTTTATAAAAAGACAGTTGACCTGATTGGCAGTAGGATTCGGATTAAATGCTGAACGGACGACTCCAGTATTGGTGTTAATAGCAGCAAGACGGCTACGGCCCTGCATACCTGTATAAGCACCACCGGCATAGATTATACTATCCTCGCTCATGGCAATCGCTAGAATTGCACCAGCATTGGTTGCGCTCGTAATGCTCGCGCCCGGATCCCATGAAGTGGGCAATCCTGTACTAGCCTCAATGGCAGCAATGCGCTTTCGCCCCAAGCCATTTATTGTGTCGAATAATCCCCCAGCATACACAAGCTCATCTTTAGCTATCAAGCTGTAAACCGTGTTTTTAGCATTTGGATTCCATGCAAGTGCTGCGTTGGAATACGGACTTAATGCGGCAATCCGATTACGGGCTTGGCCACCCATGGAGACAAAACTACCTCCAACATAAAGCGTGTCTTTTGTATTGGAAAAAGCAAGCGCATTAACCATAATAGAAGTAGTAGCCACAACAGGAGATGGTCCCCAAGGGGAAGAAGCACCAGCATAACCCATTCCTATTTCGGCCAAGTCGTAGCGGGTTGCGGTACCTACGGTGGAGAAATTACCTCCGATAAAAATCGTAGTATCCTTGGCTATAATAGTGTTAACAATATTCGTTTGATTGGTTGGCCCCCCAACATTGGGATTCCAATACGGATCAATTTGACCCGTAATCGCATTAAAACGTGCGAGGCGATTACGCAACAACCCTCTAACACCTGAAAAAGCGCCTCCGGCATATAAGGTATCTCCTTTAGCAGAAAGTGCGTAAACGGGCGCCATATTGGGGTCTGGATGCCATGCACTATTAGCAAATGCCGAGGTGCGGTTTACAGCAGCCATATAAAGAACAGGAGTGCCACCAGCGGTAGTGAAATTACCACCGGCATATACGGTATTGCCATCAACAACTAGGCTATACACAATAACGGTGGCGCCAGCAGGATTCATCTGCGAAACCCAATTGAATACATATCCTGTATCGACTAGGCTACAAGCCACAAGGTGATTTGAAGAAACACCACCCAGTTTGTCGAAGCTTCCACCAGCATACAATGTATCGCCAGCGATGGCCATGCAATATACCCCGCGCGAAACGGTATTATTAGCAGAAAGCAAACTTGACGGACGCCAGTTTGTATGTTGTCCGGTAGCGGTATCGAGTGCTGCTAAATATTGACGCAGGCCACAACCACCGATGGAATCAAAGTCGCCACCTACAATGAGATTCGCATTATACATTAGCATTGAGCGTACTGCATAATTACTGACTAAGTTGGCGCAACCCCCAATGTCACCCGCAGGATTCCATTGATCTATAACACCAAGTCCAGCCGTGTCAATCGAGGCGACTCCTTTTCTGGGTGCGGCGCTAAGGGTGTTAAAGTTTCCCCCTACGAACACTTTATGACCGGAGGCAAGGACGGAATAAACAAGTGTGGCTGCTGAGTTCGGCAGCAAAGAAGTAATTGGATTCCAAGCCAATAATGAACCATTGTTTTTATCTACTGCAGCCAAACGAAGACGACTAGAGCCTGACACTGAACTGAAACCTCCTCCTATGTATAAATTGGCTCCAAGCAATGACAGTGTATATACCTCACCGCCAACGATATCAGGATGAAAATTAACATCCACGGAAAAATCAGGCAATATGTGTGCGATGTTATTTCTAGCAAGACCTCCTGCACAGGTAAAGCTTCCGCCAATATACCAACCGCCTTGTTCGTCGCTAATACAAGCACGCAAGCTTCCACAGAGATGAGGGAATCCAGCAATCGTATCGCCTGCGTTACTTAGCGAGACAGGGATAGCTCCTCCTGTTGAAGGACTAATTCGCGTGAAGCTGCCGCCCATATAAACCGTATCGTTATGATTGAGCATGCTTTTTACTTCTGCGTTGGCAACCCAATAAGCAGGATTGATTGTCTGTGCAACAATACGATGCTGCAAAGACCCTATCAACAAAAGAAAAACAAAAACTATTTTTTTCATCCCTTTGAATTAATCCAAATCCTATTTAAATACGGAAGGTGTGTTTTTTAGTTTCAATTTTTGAAACTATACTTTCCGAGGCTGTAAATCAAAAATACACATTCGCACATCATTAAAAAAAATCTCAACAGTTTTTAAAAGATTATCAGCGTTTAGACCCCGTGGCAATTTTTGAATTTTTTTCCGCTGCCACAAGGACAGGTATCGTTACGACCAATCTTTGGATCAACGCGGATAGGCTCCGAGCGCGTTGGAGGCGCAGTAGGAGGCATCGCTTGTTCTGGATTGCTTGGCGCTGGCTGTGCTTCGGCTTTCGCAGCGCGCATGCCGGCCATGTCCGTTTTCTGTGGAGCCTTCGCCTGCTGCACCTCAGAGGTTTGCTGAATCGGTATTTCTGCCTTACATAGGAAAGCGATAATCTCGCGATTCACCCGCTCCATCATCTGTTTGAACAATTCGAACGATTCAAATTTGTAGATAAGCAATGGATCTTTTTGCTCGTAAACGGCATTCTGCACACTCTGCTTCAGATCGTCCATCTCACGCAGGTGTTCTTTCCAAGAATCGTCAATCAAGGCCAGGGTGATATTCTTTTCAAATGCACTAAACAGCTCAGCTCCGTTTGACTCGAAGCATTTTCTAAGGTTTGCAACCACCTGAATATTCCGAATACCGTCTGAGAAAGGGATGACGATGTTTTCGATGGTGGCTTGTTGGCGCTCATACAAATCCTTGATAAAGGGAAAGACGCGTTCAGCCAAGGCCTTGGATTTATAGGCATAACTTTCCTCTACAGCAGCAAAGAGTTGCTCGGTGAGTAGATTTATGTCTTTATCCAAAAAATCAGCTTCTGAGAATGGCGCCTCGATAGCAAAGAGGCGGATGAGCTCTAACTTAAAGTCGTCAAAGTTTCTTTGTTCGCGGTATTCGTTTACCACCGACTCGCAGACATCGTATTTGGTATTGAGCAAATCCAAAGCCAGGCGCTCGCCGAATAGCGCATGCCTGCGTTTTGTGTAGATGACCGTACGCTGTGAGTTCATGACATCGTCATACTCCAACAAACGTTTGCGCATGCCAAAATTATTCTCCTCTACCTTGCGTTGTGCGCGTTCGATGGATTTGGTGATCATAGAATGTTGAATCACTTCTCCTTCCTCGATGCCGAGGGAATCCATCAGCTTGGCGATACGCTCCGAACCAAAGAGGCGCATCAAATCGTCTTCTAATGACACAAAGAATTGGGATGAGCCGGGATCACCTTGACGACCAGCTCGACCGCGCAACTGCCTGTCGACGCGACGACTCTCGTGGCGCTCAGTACCAATGATTGCAAGTCCGCCAGCCTCTTTTACTCCAGCACCCAATTTGATATCCGTTCCACGACCAGCCATGTTGGTAGCAATGGTCACCGTACCCGACTGACCAGCTTCGGCCACAATATCGGCCTCCCGCTTGTGCATCTTGGCGTTCAGCACATTATGCTTGATGCCACGGAGCTTCAGCATGCGGCTCAGCAATTCAGATATTTCTACGGACGTGGTACCCACCAGCACAGGGCGGCCTTTTTGCGTAAGCTGAGCAATTTCTTCAATCACCGCGTTGTATTTCTCGCGCTTGGTTTTATACACCAAATCCTCACGATCATCGCGAACACCAGCACGGTTAGTAGGAATAACAACAACATCCAATTTATAAATCTGCCAAAACTCACCTGCTTCAGTTTCGGCTGTACCAGTCATACCCGCAAGCTTGTGATACATGCGGAAATAATTCTGCAGCGTGACTGTAGCAAACGTTTGGGTGGTGGCTTCCACTTTCACATTCTCTTTGGCCTCGATAGCTTGATGTAGGCCATCCGAATAGCGGCGTCCCTCGAGCACACGACCTGTTTGCTCATCAACAATTTTTATTTTGCCATCCACGATGATATACTCTACATCTTTCTCGAAGAGGGCATACGCTTTAAGCAATTGGTTGATGGTATGAATCCGTTCGCTTTTGATAGCAAAATCACGGAGCATGTGATCCTTCTTCTGGCGCACCTCTGCTTCGGGCAAGCCAGACTTGTCGAGGTCGGCAATTAATGAACCTACATCAGGGATGACAAAGAAATCTTTATCCTCGCCAGATGTAGTAATAAGCTCAATTCCTTTCTCGGTAAGCTCTATGGTGTTGTTTTTTTCATCAATAACAAAAAAGAGCTCGGCATCCACCTTGTGCATCTCTTTGTTTTGATCGGCCATGTACACATTCTCGGTCTTTTGCAGCAGAGCGCGCACACCTTGCTCGCTCAAGAACTTGATGAGGGCTTTGTTTTTCGGAAGACCGCGATACGATCGGAGTACAGACATACCTGCATCATCGTCTTTTTTATCGCCCATTTTTTTCTTCGCATCAGCGAGGATGGTGGTGATGTAGTTACGCTGGGCATTCATCAGCTTCTCCACGCGAGGTCGAAGGTCAAAAAACTCATGCGTATCCCCTTTCGGTGTTGGGCCAGAAATAATGAGCGGGGTACGCGCATCATCGATCAACACGGAATCGACCTCATCGACAATGGCAAAATGATGTTGGCGTTGCACCATGTCTTCTGGATTACGAGACATGTTGTCGCGCAGGTAATCGAAACCAAACTCGTTGTTGGTTCCGTAGGTAATGTCGGCTAGATACGCCTTACGACGGCTATCGGTATTCGGCTCGTGCTTGTCGATACAATCCACGGTAAGACCCAGAAATTCGAACAAAGGGCCGTTCCATTCGGAGTCACGCTTGGAAAGATAGTCGTTGACCGTGACGATATGCACCCCTTTCCCAGCGAGGGCGTTGAGGTAGATTGGCAGTGTTCCAACGAGTGTTTTACCTTCTCCGGTGGCCATCTCGGCTATTTTTCCTTGATGAAGCACGGAACCACCCAGCAGCTGCACATCGTAGTGCACCATATCCCAGGTCACGGAATTACCAGCGGCTAGCCAGCTGTTTTTCCAGATGGCCTGATCGCCTTCGATGATAACATTGGGCTTAGTGATGGCCAGCGTGCGGTCGAGCTCAGAGGCCGTTACGCGAATGGATTCATTCTCTTTGAGACGACGAGCAGCTTCCTTCACCACAGCAAACGCCACCGGTTGAATTTCAAGCAAGACCTCCTCGATCTTCTGATTGAGCTCTGCTTTCAGCTTATCGATACGCGCATAACGCTCCTCCTTTTGCTGCAAGGGCATATCCGACTGGCTCTCCAACTCAGCGGTGAGGGATTTAATTTCCTCCTCTGTTGGCTGAAGAAAAGCGACAATCTGTTTCTTAAAAAAATCTGTTTTAGCCCGCAAATCATCATGGCTCAGGGCGCTAAGCGCAGCGTATTCAGACTTTATTTTTTCGACAATCGGAAGAAGCTCTTTAACATCGCGCTCTGACTTGCTGCCGAATATTTTCTTGATGAAGTTTAACATATACTAATTTGGATGACGGGATAGTATCCCACTATATTATAAACAAAGGTAATCAATCCACTTAAAATTACCACGCTTTTAGCCTTCTTAGCAAGCGTCTTTTAAACATCAAATAGAGTATAAAATTCATTTCCATATTGATTGGAACTGAAACTTTGTTTTTTGAAAAAAAACAAACTGTTGTGCAATAAATAATTCGTTTTGCTCGTTTTTTACGACCTTTGCTAACATTATTAATATTTTATGAAAAAAATACTGATTCCAATTCTTGCAACTATTTCTTTAGCTGCTTGCAAAAAAACAAACACAACGTACGTTACCGATTGCAGTTCGGGAACAAAATCCTTTGCAACAGACGTGAAGCCGCTTATGATTTCTGCTTGTTCAGGTGGCGCTAGTTGCCATGGCTCGGGCAGTCAAAAAGGTCCTGGAGAACTAATAAACTACACCCAAATCAGCATGGACAAAGTGGGCATTCGGTCGGATGTTGTTTCAGGCAGGATGCCTTACGGCATGACTTTGACAACAGCGGAAAAAAACACCATTGTGTGTTGGATCGACAACGGCGCTTTGAATAATTAAAAAAAGGGAGCAAATGCTCCCTTTTTCTTTTTCTATCCTAAAACAGAATTTATTACATCTTTTTGATGATAAATTCGGTACGGCGGTTTTGCTGATGCTCTTCCTCGGTGCAGGTTGATTTAACAGCGCCTTCGCAAGCACATCCGTTCTTCAACTTGGATTCACCGTAGCCTTTACCGTAGATGCGATCGGGATTCGAGATCTTTTCTTTGATGTAAGCCGCCGAAGCTTTCGCACGGTTGTCGGACAATTTCTCGTTGGATGCAATGCTACCGCGGCAATCGGTGTGTGAGCCAAGCTCGATAACCATCGATGGATTCTCGTTCATCACTTTCACGATTTTGTCGAGCTCCACGGCTGCGTCTTTGCGGATGCTGAATTTGTTAAGATCAAAATAGATTGGGTTGATGTTGATGAGTTTGGAGAGGTCGGCACCGATATCGATTTTATCCAAGGCGATTGACAACTCTTGACTCATGTCGTGGCGGCCGGGGTGATCAAGCACTTTGGTGTAGGTGTATGTTTTGGCCAAATACCCCGGTTTTTCAAGAAGTAATTGAATGCTCAAGGAATCGCCGACTTTATATTCTTTTAAGGACTTGGTGAAATCGCCGGTTGACGGGGTGTTCAGGCTGTCCACCTGGCCGAGACGCATATTTGTGTAGCGAATACTGGCGCCTTCGATGGGTTCGCCGGTAGCACGGTCTTTCACTTGGCAATACAGATACAATTCAGGTTCTTTGGCAAGGGTTAGATCGGCGTTGAATTCAGACGCCTCACCTACCGTGCTTACATCGCTTTTATCTTCGCTATAGGTTGGTAGCGTGCCTTGCAGATGGAACGTGGACTCCCCCTCTACTTCGAATTTGTATTGTCCGTTCTCTGTGGTTGTAACCCGTGCAAGCTCCTTTCCATTTGCATCCGTCAGCACCACCTGCACGTTGGCCAATACATTTCCATCTTTATCCTTCGCGGTGCCTTTGATGAATTTGCTGAACTGCAAAGGCTTCAGCATATCGAATGCATAGATGTCATCGTCGCCTTTACCATCGGCGCGGTTGGAGGAGAAATAACCTTTGCGACCCTCTTTATCCAAAATAAAGGCGAAATCGTCGTATTGTGAGTTAAGCGGAGTACCGAAATTCACTAACTTACCTTGGTTGCCACCGCGCATCGGCATACAGTACACATCGAGTCCACCAAGACCTAAGTGGCCGTTTGAAGCAAAGAAGAGCAGCTCGTCTTTGGTATCGTAAAACGGGAACATCTCGTTACCCTCTGTATTCACTTTATTACCGAGGTTTTCAGGCTTACCCCAAACACCTTGAGCGTCTTTGGCGATACGGTACAAATCGGAACCACCAAAACCTCCAGGCATGTCGCTGGCGAAAATCATCGTATTCCCATCTTCTGAAAGCCAAGGATGGCCTACCGAATACTCCTTGTTGTTTAATACAAAAGCCTCTTCTTTCGACCACAGGCTATCTTTGAATGTGCTGAAGAAAATCTCCAATTTCACCACACCGTCTTCGCTTTTACCCGTGTAATTGTTTCGGGTGAATGCCATCACCGTTCCTTGCTTTGCAAAACAGGCAGGACCTTCGTGCATCTTTTTGTTTAAGGTGCGACTGAAGTTCACGGGATTCACCAACTGTCCGTCTTTCACATCGGCAACATATATATCCAAGAAGGGTTTCTGATTCCAGTTGTAACTGCGTTTGATTGATTTCAGTCCTTCTCGAGTAGAGGCGAAAACCACCTTTTCGTTGAAAAAAGCCGGACCAAAATCTTGGTTCTCGGTGTTTACATCCAAGTTTCGGATGGTGAAATTACCTCCGGACTTCAGCAGCTCGTCGATGCGGGTGGGATAATCGGCGTGGCTTTGGGCGCGCAAATCATCCGGCTTGAGTTGGCGGAAACGTTCAAACCAGCTTTTCGACTCGGCATATTTTCCGTTGAGCTGCAGGATGCATGCGTACTTGTAAAAATCCTCGGCATTCACTTCGGGATGGTTGAGAAAGCCCGCATAGGTTTCTTCCGACTTGCGGTAATTGCCCACGTTTTTATAGGCTTCGGCCAAGTTGCGCTGCGCCTGAATAGACAGTCCGTCGGCAGCGGCGTAATATTCAATTGCTTTTGCAAAAGAATACTGAGCGAAAAAACGATCGCCTTTTTTTTCTTTCGGAGCCACCTGGGCGTTCAGTGCCTGCAATCCAAAGGACAAGGCAAGCGCGGTAACAATCAGTGAATTCTTCATAATTAAAAATACCTAGGTGATCGAACTTTTTGTTTGTCTTTGTAAATGAAATCGTAGGTCAAGATAAACTCGTGACTTCCGCTGTTCTGCTTGAGCGTGCGTATGCCGTATGACCAATCGAAAGAATAGCCCACATGGAACTGATCGTTGATATCGTAACCCGCCAACACACCAAGTGCATCTCCTGTTCTGAACATAGCGGCAGCATAGATTCGTTTTTCGAAGATAATGGTTGTTGTAAGATCTGCTTCAATCGGTGCCGCTGCAGTTGCTTTAATGAATGTAGTTGGCTTGAACTGAATACTCTTTGACAAATCAAACACAGCACCTGCTATGAAGAAGTAATGCCTCTTCTCGGACAGTATTGTAGCTGAGCCGCTCACCTCGTTCGTCTTGAAGTTGTTCTGTAACAGCTTCGGTGTGGATAAACCCGCGTAGAAACGGTCCCTGAAATAATACACCCCGAATCCGAAGTTCGGCAGCAGTTTGCTGTTGAGGTTGTTCTGGAAGGCCAGATCCGCCTGCTGGTCGAGCGAGAGCGCGTTCAGGTTGGCCTGCATGATGTTCAGGCCCGCCTTCAATCCAAAGGCCAATTGCGATTTCTGGGTCACACGTATACGGTAAGAGAAATCGCCCGTGGCGGAGGTGTTGTGCAAGGGGCCGATCTTGTCGTTCACCACCGCGAAGCCCAGGCCGATGTTCTCGCGGAAAGCCGGACTGTGCAAGGTGAAGGTCTGCGTCACAGGGGCGCCGTCGAAGCCTACCCACTGCGAGCGGTGCAGCAAGGTGGCCGTCAAGGCGTCGCGCGTGCCAGCGTAGCCCGGGTTGACGGACAGGGTGTTGTACATGTAATGCGTGTACATGGCGTCCTGCTGAGCCCTCGCGAATGTGGCTGAAAAAGCCACGAGCGCAATCAACAAGAGTTTTTTTATCGTATTCATGGGGGTTGATTTATCGTTTGGGTGCATGACTTATCGATTGAGATAGATGTAACCTTTGATCACTGCGGAGCCGTCACCGAGGTCGAGAGTATAGAAATACACACCGGCTGGCAGGTCGTTGCCACCGAAGCCGACAGTGATATCCGATTTACCACCCCATGAGTTATCGTATGGATTGGCTTCGAATACCTTGTTACCCCAACGGTTAAACACGACGAAGTGGTTGTTCGGATAATACTCGATGTCTTGAATGACATAGGTGTCGTTGACGCCATCACCATTCGGCGAGAAACCTTCCGGAGCATGGAATTGGTTATTATGTTCCACAACGGTGATTGTGAAGAGCGCGGTATCACAAGCTGCAGGTGAACCATTGTCGCATACTTCGACGCAGATTACAGCATTGCCTATATATCCCTGATTTGGTGTAAAGGTGACGCAGAGCTGGTCGCCGATTACCGTGACCGCAGCCGTTCCGTTTTCTTGACCACAGATTGTTGCGGTGTAGGTCGACCCGCTTTCTACATCCGTTATTGGAGCACACAAAGTGATGGTGCTATCCTTCTCTGTTGTACCATCCGTTCCTGTTACGGAAGGATTATCGTTAACGGGCAGAACCGTAATCGGAATAAGAACAGTATCGCAGAGCGCTGGCGAACCATTGTCACAAATGATTATGCATACAGTATCTTGACCGTTGTAGTTGGCATTAGGCAGGTAGGTTACGCAAAGCTGACTGCCATTCACATCCAAGCTCACTGTTCCGTTTTGCACACCACACAGCGTGGCGCCAAAAACAGAGCCCGCATCCGGATCTGTGATTGGGGTACAGATGGTGATCGGTGTGTCCTCGTTGGTTACCACTGTGGTGTCTTTGCCCACCGGAGGATCGTTCACCGGAAGCACCGTAACAGCAACATGGATGGTATCGCACATGAAAGGCAATCCGTCATCACAAACGATAACACAAATCGAATCTGGTCCAACATAGTTCAGGTTCGGAGTATAGGTGATGCAAAGCTGACTGCCCACCACCGTCGTCGACACCGTTCCGTGGTCGACATTACAAAGCGTTGCACCAAAGACAGATGGACCGTCGATATCGGTAATGTTGGTGCAGAAAGTGATTGGCGTGTCCTCGAGGGTGACAACGGCCGTATCCTGAATCACCGGCGGATCGTTGCGCGGATTGATCTTGATTACGACATGACCTGTATCGCATAAGCTCGGCACACCGTTGTCGCACACTACCACACAAATACTATCTGTACCGTTGTAGTTGAGGTTTGGGGTATAGGTGAAGCAAAGCTGATTACCTACCAACGTCATGTTCGTGACGGTACCGTTTTGAACACCACAAAGCGTTGGTGTTAATACAGAACCTGCATCCGAATCGGAAACAGTGACACATACGTTCACCGGATTATCCTCTGTGATGGTAACAGATGTATCTGTTACGGATGGTGCGTTGTTAATCGGATTCACGGTGATCAACACAAGCGCAGTGTCGCACAAGGCAGGACTTCCGTTATCGCAGATTTCATAAATCAATGTATCCACTCCATTAAATCCAGGATCTGGTGTATATAGGATGTGACCAGAAGAAGGATCTGAGGTTGCAATACCGTGGTTTGGCGCCACCGTAATGGTAACACTGCTGATATTCAAGCCTTCGTCGTCGGTGTCATTACCCGGCACATTGATCACCACCGGTGTGTCTTCGTCTGTGGATGGCGTGTCGGTATTCGCCACCGGTGCGTCGTTCACCGCGTTGATGGTGATGATCACGATCGCCGTGTCGCAGAGCGCCGGCGTTCCGTTGTCGCAGATCTGGTAGATCAAGGTATCCACGCCGTGGAAATCAGGGTTTGGTGTGTAGGTGATTTCACCGTTGAATGGATCGATGGAAGTAGTTCCGTTGCTTGGTGCGTCGGTGATGGTCACGCTGCCCAAGTTCAGACCTTCGTCGTCGGTGTCGTTGCTAGCTACGATGATTGCCACCGGTGTGTCCTCATCCGTTGAAGGCGTGTCGGTGTTTGCCACCGGAGCGTCGTTCACCGCGTTAACCGTGATGATCACAATCGCCGTGTCGCAGAGGGCCGGCGTTCCGTTGTCGCAGATCTGGTAGATCAAGGTATCCACGCCGTGGAAGTCAGGGTTCGGTGTGTAGGTTATTTCGCCCGTGATAGGATCGATGGAAGTGGTTCCGTTGCTCGGTGCGTCGGTGATGGTCACACTGCCTAAGTTTAAACCATGATCATCCGTATCATTTGCAGGAACATCAATAACTACAGGCGTGTCCTCATCTGTTGATGGAGCATCCGCATTGGCAATTGGCGCTGTATTGCAAACAGGCAAGTCATTAACGATTGCACTCGTCGCGCTTGACGTACAACCCGCCGCGTTTTGTGCGGTTACATTATAAGTTGCGTTGGCCGCGACTCCCGTGAAGACACCAGTCGTATTCGAGTAGTCTGCTCCGTCGATACTGAAATGCAGTCCTGATGTACTTGAAGTTACAGTAATAGTCGCAGTAGCCGTTGCACATGTTGGTTGCGTGATGCTGATGCTTGGAGCCGATGGCGTGCTTGGTTGAGCATTAACAACAGCACTCGCTGCTGATGAAAAACAGCTTGAAGCATTTTGCGCAGTGACGCTGTAGGTCAGACCTGCAGTTACTCCCGAGAAGATACCCGTCGTGTTGCTGTAATCCACTCCATCGATACTGAAATGCAGGCCGGTGGTGCTCGAGGTCACCGTGATCGTCGCGGTGGCTGTTGCGCAGGTTGGTTGCGTGATGGAGATGGTCGGTGCGCTCGGGGTGCTCGGTTGCGCGTTCACCACAGCGCTTGCTTGGCTTGACGTACAACCCGCCGCGTTTTGTGCGGTTACATTATACGTGGCATTCGCTACAACACCCGTGAAGATGCCAGTCGTATTCGAGTAGTCTGATCCGTCGATGCTGAAATGCAGGCCGGTGGTGCTCGAAGTCACCGTGATCGTCGCGGTGGCCGTTGCACAAGTAGGCTGCGTGATGCTTACTGTCGGAGCAGAAGGCGTACTCGGTTGCGCGCTTACCAAAGCGCTTGCTTGGCTTGACGTACAACCCGCCGCGTTTTGTGCGGTTACATTATACGTGGCATTCGCTGCGACTCCCGTGAAGACACCCGTCGTATTCGAGTAGTCTGATCCGTCGATACTGAAATGAAGGCCAGTTATGCTCGAAATCACCGTGATCGTCGCCGTTGCTGTTGCGCAGGTTGGTTGGGTGATGCTGATACTTGGAGCTGATGGCGTGCTCGGTTGAGCGTTAACAACAGCACTCGTTGTTGATGAAAAACAGCTTGAAGCATTTTGCGCAGTGACGCTGTAGGTCAGACCTGCAGTTACACCCGTGAAGATGCCGGTCGTGTTGCTGTAATCCACTCCATCGATACTGAAGTGCAGTCCCGTTGT
Organism: Bacteroidota bacterium; assembly: GCA_947448795.1. Classification (GTDB taxonomy): domain Bacteria; phylum Bacteroidota; class Bacteroidia; order AKYH767-A; family JAHEYN01; genus CANFOZ01. The sequence continues at coordinate 134 of CANFOZ010000020.1, read as the reverse complement.
GCTTGAAGTCACCGTGATCGTCGCCGTTGCTGTTGCGCAGGTTGGTTGGGTGATGCTGATGCTTGGAGCTGATGGCGTGCTTGGTTGAGCATTAACAACAGCACTCGTTGCTGATGAAAAACAGCTTGAAGCAT
>CANFOZ010000019.1 GCA_947448795.1 Bacteroidota bacterium | reverse complement strand
GGTCCCATGACGAAATGGATCGGTAAAAGCAGCCACCACCAGTAGTTCGGTGCAAAGAAATAATACACCGCCACATAAGCCAAAACCCAGAAAATACGGGTAGGCCAGCTGTCAAAGATGCGCTCCGCTGCAGGCCACAAAGGAACGTTCTTCTTGTATTTCGCTTCCACATCGGTGGCGCGGTCGTTCAAAATGTCGTTGTAGCGAATCTTGGTCTTCCACATCATATCAAACAAATTCTTTGAATAGGACGGGGAATGCGGATCCTCATCCGTGTCGGCGTGTGCGTGGTGCAAGCGGTGCATGATGCCGTAGGCCGACGGACTTAAATACGAAGAGCCCTGGAAAATACCACTCAACACGATAAAGAACTTCTCCCAGCCTTTGCTCATGGTAAACATGCCATGCGCGGAATAACGGTGGTGGAAAAAAGACTGCGTGAACAGCGAAAGGTACCAATGGGCGATAAAAAACAGAATGATTACTAAAAGGGATTTTTCCATCGTATGGGTTGTTTGTGAACGACGGCCAGGACGTGGTCGCCGAACGGGTTGGAATTGGTTCGGGCAAAGATACGGAGCATTCCGTTATCACAAGGTGCCGCGTCGGGCTTGCTCGGCGCGATGCGGTCAAACTAGGCCTGGCTGTTGATTTTCCCGCAAGGAATGCGCAAAACCTTTTCATCGATTTTCTTTAATACCCTAACTTTGAGTCATGGAAAAGAAAATCATCACCCTCAATAACAACCTGCGGATTCCAGCTGTAGGGCTCGGACTTTGGAAGGCAGGCAAAGGCGAAGAAGCCGAGAAAGCGGTGCTGTATGCACTCGATGCGGGCTACCGACACTTCGATACCGCGAAGGTCTATGACAACGAAGAAGAGCTAGGCAATGCTATCAGCAACTGCGGCATCGATCGTGGCGAGGTGTTCATCACAACGAAGGTGTGGAACGACGACCAAGGCTACGACAACACGATGCGGGCTTTTGAGGCCTCGCTGAAAAGATTGCAGATGGATTATGTCGATTTATACCTGGTGCATTGGCCTTTTTTGGATTTCAGCAAGCGTGGTATTGATGAATTCAACAAAAGAGAAGAGACCTGGAAAGCATTGGAAGCCCTTTACGACTCAGGCCGCGCCCGCTCTATCGGTGTGTGCAACTACAACATTGAGCATTTTGAGGAAATGAAAAACTTTGCAAAGCTGGTGCCGGCGGTCAATCAGATTGAGCTCCATCCTTTTTGGAACCGCAAGGAGCTAAACGCCTTCTGCCAAGAGCACAACATCCTGGTGGAAGGGTATTGTCCGCTGGCCAGAGCCAAACGCATGAACGATCCCGTGATTAGTTCTTTGGCCAAAAAACACGGCAAAACGAATGCCCAAGTGATGATTCGCTGGAGTTTGCAGCTCGGCAATGTGGTGCTTCCCAAATCGGTACGCAAGGAACGCATCATCGAAAACATCCAGGTGTTTGATTTCGAATTAACGAGCGAAGACATGGCTGCACTGAACCCACTGAACGAGGACTACAGCGCGATCTTCTCCTAAACGCTAATCTCGCCGCGCAGTGAAACGGCAAGCTGTTGCTTGAGTTCTGCGTCGGTTAGATCTTGTCCTAAAAGATACATAAGCTTAGCCAAAGCTGCTTCGGTGGTGATGTCTTCACCGCTGACGACGCCAATGGACTGCAGCTGCACAGAGGTTTGATAGCGGCCCAACTCCACGCGTCCACCAAGGCATTGTGTGACATCTAAAATAAGCATACCCTTTTGAATGGCTTTGCGCAACGATTCAATAAAATCGGGGTTGGTGGATGCATTGCCCGCGCCAAAAGTCTCTAAAACCAAGGCCTTCAGTCCAGTCGTTTGCAACACGGCATCAATCATCGCTTGTGGAATGCCGGGATACAATTTCAGCAAACCCACTTCTTCGTTGAGCTTGGTATTTACACGAAAAGGCTTGTGTATCTTGGGTAAAATAGCATGTTCGTGGTAGCGAATCTCCACGCCGGCTTCCGCTAGCACGGGGTAATTCACACTACGAAAAGCTTCGAATTTAATGGAGTTAAACTTGGTGGCGCGGTTGCCGCGGTAGAGCTGAAAGTCAAACAGGATGCACACTTCGTTGACTACCGGCTCAAGCGAGGCGGCGAGCTCGATAGCGGTGATGAGGTTCTCTTTGGCATCGGTACGGATCTCGCCAATAGGGAGTTGCGAGCCAGTCATAATCACGGGCTTGCCGAGGTTTTCGAACATGAAACTCAGTGCCGACGCGGTGTAGGCCATGGTGTCGGTGCCATGTAAAATGACGAAGCCGTCGTATTGATCGTATTTTTTTTCGATGATGCGCGCCATCTCCACCCATACGGCCGGTGTGATATTGGACGAATCGAGCAGTGGTGAAAAGGAATGTGCATCGATCTCAAAACCGAAGCGACGCAGCTCAGGCACTTGATCGAGTATTGCGCCGAAGTTGAAAGGCATCAGTGCGTTGTTGTGAGCATCGTGGACCATGCCAATGGTGCCGCCGGTATAGAGGATGAAAATCTTCGTCATGGTGTAAAAGTATTAAACAAGCTTGAATAATCGCAGCGCATTTGCCGTGGTGATGTCGGCCACCTGCTCCATCGTGATGCCTTTGAGCGTGGCTATTTTCTCGGCCACAAGCAAGAGGTAGTCGGGCTCGTTGCGTTTGCCCCGATGCGGCACTGGTGCGAGATACGGCGCGTCTGTCTCGAGCACAATGTGTTGCATATCGATGTCGGCGAGCACCTTGTTTACGCCTGCGTTTTTGAAGGTAACCACACCGCCGATGCCCAGCATGAAGCCCAGGTCAATGGCGTGCTGCGCCTGTTCGGCAGTACCCGAAAAACAATGAAACACGCCCTTGGGACGATGCGTCATAGCATCCAACAAAGCGAATGTTTCGTTGAAGGAACTGCGGGTGTGGATGACGATGTGTAGGTTGCGCTCAAAAGCCCACTGGCACTGTATTTTAAAGGCCTCTTGTTGTTGTGGTAAAAACGTTTTATCCCAATACAGATCAATGCCAATCTCGCCAACAGCCACGAATTTTCCGCGATCAAGCTCGATTTTCAGCTTAGCCAAATCTTCCAGATAGCTCTCTTTCACCGAACAGGGATGCAGGCCCATCATTGGAAAACAATGTTCTGGGTAGGCCTTTTGAAGTGCGAGCATGCCCTCCACCGAATCGCTATCGATGTTGGGCATAAAGAACTTTGTGATGCCAGCCGCGATGGCCGCATCAATCAGTTGTGAGCGATCCGGATCAAAGTCCTTAGCATAGAGATGCGTGTGGGTATCGGCAAATTTCATGGCTGTAAAATTAGCTATTTGCTAGATGGCTGCGCGATTCTAAAGATTTAAATAATTTGAGCGTAATTTACATTCGTGAAAAAGCCCATTTCATATTTCATCGCGACCTGTTTCGCGCTGCTCCTAGTGCTGGCATCAAGCTCCTGCACGAAGTATCCCAATGGCGCTAACCTCAGTTTGCGCTCCAGTGCCGACCGGCTGGCGAATTTGTGGGTGTTGGATAAATACCTGGAAAACGGGCAGAACCGCAGCGACAGCTTCGCCTTGCAATACAAAGACTTGGTTTGGCGTTTTGGAAAGGACAACAGCTTCGACTTTTACGGACAATACAAAGGGAATGCGTGGTCGCGCTCGGGCGACTGGCATTTTGCGGATAATAAACAAAACATAAACCTCGTAAACCAAGCCAGCGACAGCACGTATAGCTTCGCCATTTTGCAGCTTCGCGAAAAGATCCTTTGGCTTGCACAAACCGACTCCAGCGGGATAAAAAAGGAATGGCATCTAATAGAAAAATCAAAGTGAAGAAGATTCTTGTTATCCGCTTTAGCTCCATCGGCGACATCGTGCTTACCTCCCCGGTGGTGCGCTGTCTGCACGAGCAATTGGGTGCCGAAGTGCATTTCCTGAGCAAAAAACGCTTTGCATCGATGCTGGATCACAACCCACACATCAGCAAGCGCTTTTACCTCGAGGATTCGTTGAGCGAGGTTGTTTCCTTATTGAAAAAAGAGAACTACGATGCGGTGATCGACCTGCATCACAACCTCCGAACGCTGCGTGTAAAAACCGCGCTAGGCAAGCCTAATTTTAGTTTCCCAAAACTCAACCTGCAGAAATGGTTGCTGGTAAACATGCGCATCAACAAGCTACCGAAGCAACACATCGTCGATCGGTATTTTAATGCCGCGGAGCCCTTGGGTGTTAAGAATGACGGTCGTGGACTGGATTTTTTCATCCCCAAAAAAGACGAAGTGGATGTTGGAGCATTGGGCTTGAGGGCCAATGAATACGTGGCTTTCGCCATCGGTGGGCAATTCGCGACCAAGAAGATGCCGGAAGCAAAAATCATCGACTTGTGTAAGCGCATCAATACTAAAATTGTTTTGCTTGGCGGTCCCGAAGATGCCGCAACGGCGAAGCACATCGTGGAACAATGCGCCAACACCATCAACGCTTGCGGGGCATTCACCCTCAACCAAAGCGCATCCCTCGTGAAGCAGGCAAAGCTGATGATAAGCCACGATACCGGATTGATGCACATCGCGGCGGCTTTTCAAAAAAAGATTGTTTCGGTATGGGGCAATACCGTTCCCGACTTTGGGATGACGCCTTATTACGGAAGTAATCCCGTGGAGCAATTGCAAGCACAGGTGCTTGGGCTTTCGTGCCGACCGTGTTCAAAAATTGGTTATCAAAAATGTCCGAAAGGGCATTTTAGATGCATGCTTGACCAAGATGAACAAGCGATAGCAGAATGGGTAAAAAGCAGAAGCTAGCTTACTTCTTTAGTTTATCCTTAAACACCTTTTTAAACTTTTCCACCTTGGGCTGAATCACATACGAGCAGTAAGGCTGCTCTGGATTGATGCTGTAGTAATCTTGGTGGTAATCGTCGGCCTTATAGAACACGGTGAAGGGCGCTATCTCTGTAACAATTGGCGCATGGTATGCACCCGACTCATTGAGTTTTTTCTTGTAGTATTCGGCGCGCTCGCGTTGGTGTTCGTTGTGATAAAACACAACCGAGCGATACTGCGTTCCGATATCGTTGCCTTGACCGTTGAGCTGCGTTGGGTCGTGGGCTTTCCAAAAAGCTTCGAGCATATCGTCGTAGGTTAGCTTGGTGGTGTCGAACACCACCTGGATCACCTCGGCATGGCCGGTGGTACCGTTGCACACCTCGCGGTAGGCAGGGTTTTTAACATGCCCTCCGCTGAAGCCGGAGACGCTGGAGATTACGCCATCAAGCAGCGTGAACTGGGCTTCGACGCACCAGTAGCAGCCGGCTCCAAAGGTTGCGGTATCTATCGTAGTTGTAGAAGATGGACTCATGGTTTTTGATATTGATGGGTTATGACTTGGCTGAGCGCAAGCAAAGAAAGACAGACTTACCAAAAGAAAAAAACAAAGACGGGTAAAAGCAGAAATCATGCGAAGAGTGCTTTTAATTCGGTAGCATCTTGGGCCTTCATCTTGCCTGCTAGAATTAGACTAAGCTGGCGGCGGCGCATGGCACCCTCAAAGCGTTTTTTTTCTTCGTCCGTTTCAGGAACAAGCTCCGGAATATTGATTGGATGGCCGAGTTGATCGACAGCCACGAAGGTATAGATGGCTTCGTTGCACTTCGACTTTTTCCCCGAGTAGGTGTCTTCAATATACACTTCAATAAACACCTCCATAGACGAGCTAAAGGCCCGCGAAACCTTGGCTTCGAGCGTTACGATGCTACCCAGTTTTATGGGTTGATTAAAGGACACATTATTGACCGAAGCGGTTACCACCACGCGGTGACAGTGCCTGGTGGCGGAGATTGCCGAGGCGATGTCCATCCAATGCAGCAAGCGGCCACCCATAAGGTTTCCAAGCGTGTTCGTATCGTTGGGAAGCACGATCTCGGTGAGCACCGTGTAGGATTCTTGGGCTTTTTTATTGTTCATTTTTGCGGCATTAAAGAGGATACAAAAGTACATACTAATTTGAGCATTTCGCTTAGGAAATCGATGGCTCCATGAAGGATACAATTAAAAAACAAACATTTATCGTATTTTTGTACTGATGAACATAGAACAAATTGCCGAACATCTGCTTGGAAGGTTGCGAAAAGAACTTTCTCCAAGCCTGAGCTACCATTCTTGGCAGCATACGGTGGATGTGAGGCAAGCTGCTATAATGTACGCAGAATTAGAGGGCTTAAGTGCTGAAGATCGCATGCTGGTTGAGATCGCTGCAATTTATCACGACAGTGGATTCATGACAGCCACGAAAGAGCATGAAACCGAAAGTTGCGCTATCGCTCGTGCCGAATTACCCGGCTTTGGTATCACATCAGATCAAGTAGATAAAGTATGTGCCATTATCATGGCAACTCGCTTGCCACAAATTGCAACCACTCCTGCAGAAATGGTGCTGGCAGATGCAGATTTAGACTACTTGGGTCGTACGGATTATGCCTCCATCAGCTCCTTGCTCGTCAACGAATGGAAGCACAACGGCATGGAAATCGACGACCAAAAATGGCGCTCCATTCAGATTGAATTTCTGAGTAAACATACGTATTTCACAAAGAGCGCACGATCACTCAGAGATGCGCAGAAAGCAGTAAACATCGAACAAATTAAAAACTCTTAATACTGAAGATTCCAATAACAATGGCTAGTAAAAAAAACACGATTCTTGTTGCCACCGATTTTACTCCGGTTGCTGAATGCGCACTCCAACATGCGTTGAGTCTCTCCGCATTGGTTAAAGTTGGCGTTACTTTATTGCATGTCATTAGCAGCGAGAAAGAACGCGCCGGCGCTGAGAAGAAATTGCAAGCCATCGTAGCAAAAACAAGCGGTGATGTCGACTACTTCATCAGTGTAGGCAACATTTTCGAAGACATTGGCAATGTGGCTAAAAGTCTTAATGCCTTCATCATCTTCATGGGAACCCATGGTGTGAAAGGCATGCAGCACGTCACCGGCAGTTATGCCGTGAAGGTCATCACCAACAGCAGCACGCCCTTCATTGTGGTACAAAACAAAGGTTTTGGAAATGGCTATCGCGACATCCTTTTGCCTTTGGATTTCACAGCTGAGAGCAAGCACAAAACGCAGATGGCTGCAAAGGTTGCCTCGCTCTTTCAAAGCCGGATCCATCTTTTCTATCCCAAAACAACCGACGAAGGCTTGGCGCGTAAGATTCAAACCAACATCAACTACGTCAAGAAGCAGATGGCGGAGAGCGGAATTCCTTACATCATCACGGAAGCGGCCGGAAAAGGTAGCTTTGTCGATCAGGTGCTCAAGTACGCCGAGCAAATTCGCGTTGACCTCATCGCCATCGTAAATTCACAAGAACCCGGATTTCCGGAAGTAATGCGAGGCACCGACGAGCGTAAAATACTCAGCAACGAAGCACAGATACCCGTATTGATTGTCAATCCGGTGAAGGGTACGACGGGAGCCTTGATGGGTCGTATTTGGGAAGGTGCTTGATTAATTCGCCTGCACGGTATGCAGCAGCATATCGCCTGCGCCTTTGAGGGATGTGACGCCCATTTCTTGCGCTTTAAATCGATCGCCCAATAATTGAAGTGTGGTTTCTGTTATCGTCACTTCCATGGGCTTTCCAGCACTCTCCACACGAGCCGCTATGTTTACATCCATGCCAACAATGTCATAAATGAATCTTGATTTGCCGATAATGCCGGCAATCACGCTTCCGGAATGAACCCCTACTCGACAATGCCATTGCTGCTTTGAAGTGGCATTTCTTCTTTTGATAAAATCAATAAATGCCAAGCCGGCATTCACCAGATTGGCTGCGTGATCTGTATTGTCAGCATGTAATCCGGAGGCGGCCATGTAGGCATCTCCAATCGTTTTGATGCGCATGACCCCGTGCTGCAGGCATAGCTCGTCGAATGACGTGAAAATATCCGTTAACTCGGCTATCAAAAACTCCGGGGTGAGCAGATTCGATATTGCTGTAAATCCTATAAAATCCAAAAAGAGCACACTCACGTTTTTGTGAACTTCGGGCTTGTGATCTCCTTTATTAATAAGATCTGTAATGACATTATCGGGCAACAATACGCGTAATAATGCGTCGGCCTTTTTGCGCTCTGCCTGAAGCGAAAGATGCACGTTGATGCGTGCTTTCACAATATCCGGACTGATCGGCTTGGATATAAAATCAGCGCCCCCTTTTTGAAGTCCGGCCGTTTCGTCCGCCACCTCATTCAAGGCGGTCAAGAAGATAACGGGGATGTGTTTTGTAAGCGGGTCGCTTTTCAACTTTTCACACACTTCGAAGCCATCCATTTCGGGCATGATGACATCCAGCAAAATCAGATCGGGCACCGGAGAAGCATGAGCCAAATCGAGTGCTTTCGAACCCGATTTGGCGACCTTCACACGGTAGTGATCTTTTAATAAGGAAGTCAAGACCTGTAAATTCTCCACCGAATCATCAACGGCGAGAATAACCGGTCTCTCATCAATGGGATGAGTAGGCACAATAAATGTGTTTTAAACCTGTTTTACGAGCTGCACATTGACGATGAGCTTCACCTGCTCATCGAGGGCAATAGTGCCTTCATCCGTGATGGTATTCCACTTCAATCCGAAATCGCTGCGGTTGATCACGCCACCGATTTCGAAACCGGCCTTCACCTGACCCCAAGGATCGATCACCGTGCCGGTGAACGTTACAGGCAGACTCATGTTGCGCGATATGCCGCACATCGAAAGAATGCCAGCAAGCGTGTATTCATTGTCGACTACTTTTTTGAATGACGTGGATTGAAACGTCATTTTAGGATGGACGGCTGCATTGAAGAAATCAGCACTTCGCACATGCTCATCGCGTTGTGCGTTTCGCGTGTTGACGGATGCAATATCGGCTTCGAACTGCATTTCGGCATCCGAAAAATCAGCCTCGCTGCTTTGCATTTCAACGGTGAATACATCGAAGTTGCCGGTCACGTTTGTAATCATCATGTGACGCACTTTGAACCCGATCTCACTGTGAGCCGGGTCGGAAAGCCATTTGGTTTTGTTCATGGTTTGGTTTATTAAATTGCGAATTTACTTTAAAATTTCTGAGGCCCCATCAAAATCGAAATCATTTAACATGACCAAGGTCTTTTTCAATTTCTCCTCGAGTTCGGGCGGCACGTTGTAGCTTAACAAGACCGACTCGCAGGCATCGTTGGCTTGCCCATCCGAATTTTTTATCAACTCTTGCAAAAGCAAAAGCGCAGGCGTGTAATCGGTCTTTTTATCTGCTTCCGATGCAACAGATGAACTGGCTTGGGCTCGGTTTTCAAGAAACAATTTAATCAACTCAACCTGGCGGATAATCCTTTCAACAAGCTGTTTCGTGGCATTCAAGATAGCGGTTGGCACTTCCGTTGCACCCTCGTTAACCAGCTGCTTGAAATCGTTAGACACCTGCTGCGCCGTCTGGAAAACGGCACTGATTCCGATGTTCCCGCTCACCCCGGCCAAGGTGTGAAAAAGCGCCGCCAACTCGGTGATTTTTTTCTCACGGAACAGGGCTTGTGCTTGGGTTGCGATCTCGCTGTAATTCTCTACGTATTTGTGCAGCAGTTTGACGTATGTTGACTTTTTACCGGCAACACGACGAAGTCCCATCTCCACATCAATGCCCTCGATTTGAATCTCTGCATCGTCATCCATAATCGTTTCTGCCTTCACGGGATTAGCCACTTTGTGACGCTTGGCATCTGTACGCATATATTTCGACAAGGTGCTGTAGAGTAGTATAGGATCAATCGGCTTCGTAATGTGGTCGTTCATGCCTGCGGCGATACTTTTCTCGAACTCTCCCTTCATGGCATGGGCGGTCATCGCAATGATGGGCAGTTTCGCATTTTTGGCATCGGCACGGATGCGTCGCGTAGCCTCGAGACCATCCATCACAGGCATCTGAATATCCATGAGCACAGCTGCAAACTCCTTCTCTGCTACCATCTCCACCGCCTCTTGTCCGTTCCGGGCGCAAGCATGAATAATGCCCACATCATTCATGAGTTCTTGGGCCAACTCCAAATTGATATCGTTGTCCTCCACAAGCAGAATCTCAAGTCCTGCGAGCTTTTCACGAAACTCAGGTATGCGATCCGACTCCGCTATCAATTGCTCTTTCTTAATCGAGCCAAGGTGCATGATGTTGTTCAACGTGTCGAACAGGGTAGAAGGATTGATTGGCTTTAGTAAAAAGCCGTCGATCAATTTTTTACGCGTCGCTTCGCGCACCGTCTCCAAGCCAAAAGCTGTAACCATCAGCACCGCAGGAACTTTGAGGCCTTTATTTTCTTTCAATTGGCTAACCAACTGCAAGCCATCCATACCGGGCATCCGCCAATCCACAACCATCAAGGAAAGTGGGTTTGCACTCACCGATTCGCGCTCGAAAATGGCGATTGCATCGTTGGCGTTATCAGCCTCTACCACGTCGAATCCAAAGCTGGTCAACATCTCGTGGAGCACCATGCGTGCATGGTCAGAATCATCCACCAACAAAGCTTTCATGCCTTTTATCGACTCGATCTGAGTCGTGGCAGATGACGCTACGCTTTGTTTTTCAGGCAAAGAGAAGAAGGCGTGGAAGATAAATTCAGAACCCTCGTTTGGCGCACTTTTCAGCTCCAGCTCTCCATCCATCATTTCTACGATTCGCTTGCAAATAGCCAAGCCCAAGCCCGTACCACCAAACTTGCGGGTGGTCGACAAATCGGCCTGTTGGAAAGGATTGAAGATCGTTTTTTGTTGCTGCTCGGTCATGCCGATGCCTGAGTCCTTCACACTGAATCGAAGGATGATGCCGTAATCCATCACCGTAACCACTTTGATGGACAAGCGAATTTCACCGTGCTCGGTAAACTTCACAGCATTGTCGGTAAGGTTCAACAACACTTGACGGAGACGCACGCTATCACCTAAAATCACAGGAGGAATCTTCGGATCAATATTGGTAATGAGCTCTACATCGTGCTTCTTCTGCAGCTTAACATTGACCGTGTCGACCAAACTAGCAACAAGCTCTTCCAGATAAACATCCGCCATTTCCATGGTGAGCTTACCGGCCTCTATTTTCGAGAAGTCCAGGATGTCATCGATGATCCGTAACAGGTTGCGTGAAGCACCATCCACCTTGTCGACGTAGTCTATCTGCTTCTCGCCCAACGTCGTTTTGCGCAACAGGTAATTCATGCCGATGATCGCATTCATGGGGGTGCGGATCTCGTGCGACATGTTCGCTAAAAATTCACTTTTGGCATGGTTCGCTTTATCCGCTTCCTCGCGGAGCATTTTCATCTGCCTGTACTTCTCTTGAATTTCACTGTTCTTTCGATTCAACTCCGTGTTCTTGTCGTTGACCCGATCCATTTGCCGACCGCCAAAGGAGGCAAAGACAGCTAAGAAAATAGGCGCTAGATCGATAATCCAGAGCAGTGGATCTTTAGCTTGAGCCAGCAGGGCAGCATCATAATTTATTTGATGGTACTCTGAAACAGCTTCTATTAAGGTACCGATAATCGGAAAACAGAGCCCAAATAACAGCCCGAATGCCAGATAACGGAATTGCTGCGTTTTAGTCCATGCGCTGAACTTTGTTAAATTGAAATCAGAGGACATTGTTTCTAAATGGGTATGCTGCAAAAATACAGCATAAAAAGAAAACGGCAATGCTGAAAAAGCAAACTACTCTATTTCGGGTTTCCTACACCGTTTGCCCGATAAAATGCACCAGTCGGCAATAAAAGAGGGCGGTATCGATGGGCTTGGTGATGTGGTCGTTCATGCCGGCAGCGATGCTTTTCTCGTACTCGCCTTTCATGGCGTGTGCCGACACCGCAAGGATTGGTAAGGACTGGAAACGATGGTCCTTACGTATCGCTATACAGGCCTCAAAGCCATCCATCTCAGGCATCTGAATATCCATCAAGATGGCGTCGTAGGTGGATTGATAAATCATTGACACGGCCTCTTTTCCATTCAAAGCCAAGTCCCAGCTTAAGCCGACGTCGCTCAACAGGTCTTGCATGACAAAAGCGTTGAGTTCATTGTCTTCCACTAGAAGAATGTGTTTCCCCTGCAATTGCTTGCGAATTTTCGCCAAATCTGCCGCATCGGTATTTGATTGACCCCCGGGGGTTTTGGCTACAAAGGGAAGGGTGTTTTTTGGTAGTTTTAAAAACAGTTCAAAGCTAAATTGCGAACCCTGCCCGAGATTGCTGATGAGATTTAACTCGCCGTCCATCATCTCCACGATGTTTTTGCAGATGGAAAGACCTAGGCCGGTGCCCCCGTATCTGCGTGTGGTAGACGCATCCGCTTGCTGAAAAGGACAGAAGATAGTAAGCTGTTGTTCTGGCGTCATGCCGATGCCCGAATCTTTTACCACAAAGCGAAGCAACACGCCTTGATCGGCAGAGCCAGAATAAGTAACGGCCAGGCGCACCTCTCCTTGCTGGGTGAATTTCACGGCATTGTCTACCAAATTTAGCAGCACTTGTCGAAGGCGAACAGGATCGCCCATAATATGCTCTGGCACTTTGGGGTCGATGTCGATATAGAGCACAACATTGCGTTTGGATTGTGCTTTTACCTGCATGGTTGCAACAATGTCATCGACGACCTTGCGAATCGAAAACTCGGACTGTTCAAGCTGTAGTTTGCCGGCCTCTATTTTTGAAAAATCGAGGATATCGTCGATGATGCGCAACAGGTTGCGCGACGAAATATCCACCTTCTCCACCACGTTTTGCTGATGTTCGCTGAGGGTGCTCTTCCGCAGGAGGTTATTGAGGCCGATAATGGCGTTCATCGGGGTGCGGATCTCGTGCGACATATTTGCTAGAAAAGAGCTCTTTGTTAGATTGGCATTATCAGCCGCTTTTCGCAAAATAGACATCTGATCGTATTTCTCCTGCAGCTCGATGTTCTTTTCATGTACGCGATCCATTTGGCTCCCAGCGAAAGCAGCCAATAGACCAAGAATCAGTGGAGCCAAGTCAATGATCCACAAAAGGGAGGACTGCTGTTGAACCCAAACTAGGTTGCCAAAGGAAATGGAATGACCTAAGAAAAACAGCTCTCGTAAGGTGCCAATAACAGGAAAGAGTAGGCCAAAGAGAAAGCCGTATAGAAAAAACCGAGAGCGATACGATTTTCGCCAAGCTTTGAAATTCAGGGATTCAATGATCCAAGTCATTGCTTATATTTTATGTATTAGTTACAAAGATAGCCGAATTTACTTAGGGTATCGACTACTCGCCAGGCCATCGCACCCTTTTTTTCAACATTTTTCAACAAATAGCAAAAAACATTGCCTGTTTGGTGGTAAGAAAGCACTATCTTTGTTTCATTATCAAGAACCCTTCAATGGGTACCAACCGAGAGCAATCCGCTCCGCGGTGGTAAAACGATGAGGACGATCCGTCAAAATAAAATGGAACAAACCCCTGTTTTTCTTGGTGATGAACACATGCAAAGCGCATGCGGGATTGTTCGTTTATTTTTAACCAAAAACACCATGAAACCAGGATCCATTGTTTGCTGCGTCGATGCCAGCAATTGGGATGAAGTGGCCTTTACCACCTTCAACACGCTTCCCACGCTCCATCACATTTACACGGTACGAGAGATTTTTCCAAACATAGAAAAAGCGGGTGGCCCGCCGGGCGTGGCCGTGGAGGGCATCAAGGGCAAGTATATGATCGTAGAGACTTTGCAAGGCGAGATCAAGTCGATGGAGGCGCATTTCCGCATGACACGCTTTGAGGAGCTGCTGCCACCGCGCGAAGAAGCATACGAATTGAGTAAGGTGAAAGAGCTTGTTTTGGTGAAGGTGTAGCATCCCAAAATCTATTACCTTTGCAGCCGCTTTCGATGAAAGCGTTTTAGGTAATTCAAAGGAACCCGTAGCTCAACTGGATAGAGTGTTGGCCTCCGAAGCCAAAGGTTGCGGGTTCGACTCCCGCCGGGTTCACTTGGTGATGAAAACAAGCAGAGATCAAAACAGGCAGACTGAAGTGAAATAAAAAATCAAGCTCGCTTGAATTTTTTATAAACGAATTCTGCGAAAGCTTTGCTTTCAAGCTGTTTTGATCCACTCCACGGGGCTTCTCCCGATGATTCGGGAAGGCTCAGCCACCGCTTTCCCATTCCCATTCCCATTCCCATTTTCCACACGGGGCTTTGACTCCGCTAAGCCACCGCTATTAATTCATCATTCATAATTAGTCATTTATAATTAATAATCGGCTGTTTAAAACCCCTTCCTTCTCCCGAAGCCTCGAGACCCCTTGTCAACAAAGCAAATCCTACCATTAACGGCCGTATGCCTACATTTGCTTTCCACTCATTCGGCTATATGTTCAAGTTTCGTCCTTTTCTTTCCTTGTTCTCAGCCTTTGGGGTAATTGGCGTAGCCTCCTTTGCGGCATCCTCTTCTTTGCTCCTGCTGCTTCGTAACAACAGCGAGTTGATCACAGATGCAGCTCCGCTTACCATGCTGATGTATTTCGCGCTAGTCAGCGTAACGATGGCATTTGCGCTCACGCCTACCACCTATGTGGCCATTATCACCGGGCATTTCTTTGGTTGGGCGGGATTCCCTCCCTTGGTGCTCGCCTACCTTTTGGCTTCTGCACTCAGTATCTCCGTTTTTCGCAAGTTTAGCAAGGGTTTTGCCCGCTACCTCCACGAAGATGAAGACCGCTTCAAAGGAATTATTCAAGGACTCGAAAATCGCGAATTCATGCTTATTCTGATGCTGCGATTATCGCCGGTGTTCCCTTTCGCGATTATGAATTACCTGCTCTCAACTTTGCGGCTCCGCTGGAAAGACTATCTCCTAGCAAGCCTGTTTGGCATGCTTCCTCGAACACTGATTTTCTTTGTGGCCGGCATGCACGCATCAGACTTGTTCGCTTATTTGAAGCATCCAACAATAGAGGGTACATGGCAACTCCTGCCTATCGGACTGATTATTATCTCCATGGTCGGCATCGGTCGTATCGTGCAAAAAAGTATGCACAAAGCCCGCAAGGATCAGTCCTTGTGACGAAACTCCACGAAGATGCGACCGTAGTTGTCGTGATCTTTGTGAATGCGAAAATACAGCTCTTTGATATGCTTTTGTTCTAAAAAGCGCAGCACTCTTTTTTTCAACTGACCAGAGCCTTTCCCGTGAATAATTTCCACCATGCTGATGCGCTTTTCAACGGCCTCCCGAACAATGGTCTCGAGCGCTTCGTCGATCTTTCCGCTTTTATTAAAAACGGTGTGGAGGTCTACCTTCAGTTTAGCCATGCTGCAAAGTACCGAAATTTGCCACAAAAATAGAATTATTGGGTAGCCAGTTTTTAATCTATTTTTGTAAAAAGATTCAACGTGGAAAAGCCAAACAAGATCGCGCTCGTTTACCTTATTTTTGATCGCGCAACCAACCTGCAGGGCACGTTGGAAGCGATTCGCAACTTCTTGAGTCGTACCAAATCTGAACACGATATCGTGTTAGTTGATGCTGTTGGTGCAGCGGCTTTTAAAGAAGCTAAAGCAAACAAATCCCTCACCGAATTTTTAGAAAAGGGCCGTTTGCATCTTATCGAAGGCTTTGGTATTTCCATTGCTGATGCCCTCAAAGAAGCGATGAATCAATCGCAGGACGCAGGCTTTTTTTTGATAGATGATATAAAAAACAGCGCGCAGCTATCCACGCTTTTAGGTGCCATTCCTTCCGGAAAAGGCGCGCTGTCAAGCAGCGACCTGCAACTGCTTGTTGCCACAGAAAAACAAAACAGCTTATCTCTTTATAACCGCATCGCTCGCTTTAAATTCAATGCTTGGGGTAATTTCTTTGGTATCGATCATGCTGCAGATCTCACCGCTAGCATACCGCTTCTTAAAACGAGCGCCCTGCGCGAAAGCTGTGCGTCGTTCGCTATTCAAGGACGCAGCATCTACTCGGTGTTGCAACAACTGCTAAATGCCTCCTCTCTGCTGGGTCATAGCAAATCGGAGCTGCGTATCAACGCAAAAATAAAACCAATCGAGCCGATGCTGCGCGCCTTTGCTAGCATCCCAAAAACAGCCTTGAAGTCGCGGCTTGACTGGTTTCTTCTGCACCCCTTGCGCGAGCTCAAAGGTCGAAAAGCAGGCCTGCTCGATGATGGGAATAGCAGTCTGTATCGCCTTCTGTTCTTTCTTTCTACCTTGTTTCTGTTTTTCTTTCTGCCTTATATTTCGCAAAGCTTCGGCATCTCTTGGGATGAAAAGGCGCAGTACGACATGGGCAAAGATGTCTTGAAATACCTCATCAGCTTTGGCGCCGACAAGTCCTGCCTCGACACGGCTGTCCCGGCACATGCAGCATTGCAAAATTACGGCTTGTTCTTCGACACCTTCACCGCCTTCATCAACCATTACCATCTATCACCGCTTGGCGAGTTTGAGACACGCCACTTGATAAATGCAATCGTGGGTTTCTTTGGCATCCTCTTCGCAGGACTTCTTGCGCGCCGCCTTTTTAATTGGCGGGCTGGACTCTTCGGCTTACTCATGCTTTTCATGAGCCCGTATTACCTCGGCCATGCCATGAACAACCCAAAAGATGTGCCTTTCGCAGTTGGATACATCGCTTCGCTCTACTATATCGTGGTGTTCTTGCAGCAACTACCAAAGCCGCGCAAACGCACCGTAATCATGTTGTTGTTGGCCATCGCCTTCACCATCAGTATCCGTATCGCCGGTATATTAATGATCGCCTACCTCGGCCTATTCGTGGGCCTGGCGTGGCTTGCTTATGCAAAACAAAACAGTCTTGCCTCAGCTAGCAAACACCTTCCGCGGCTTCTTTTGCTTGGCGTGATTGCCGCGCTTAGCTCTTATCTTTTGGGCATACTCCCTTGGCCTTATGCCTTGCAAAAACCCTTTGAGAATCCATTTTTAGCGCTTAAAAGCTTTACTAACTGGTCGGCGATCACTAGCTACGAGCTCTTTGAGGGAAAGAAGCTTTACATGAGCGCGCTGCCTTGGAACTACATTCCAAAACTGATGCTGATCATGACTCCGCTCTTTGTTTGGATTGGCTGCCTTCTTGCCCTGCCTGCAGCTTTTTTTGATAAGAAACGAAGTTCTATTGCATGGATTATCATGCTGCTCTTTACGGCGATTTTCCCGGTCTTCTATGCGAGCTACAAAGACTCCACCATGTTCAACGGCTGGCGCCACATGCTCTTCGCCTTTCCACCGCTGGTGGTGATGGCTGCGCTAGGATGGGAGGGACTTATTCGCTTGGTGAAAATACCTGCCGCTCGTTATGTTGTGATGGGGCTTTTTTTAGTACTCTTCGCAAAAACAACCGCATGGGCCATCAAGAATCACCCAAACGAGTATGTGTATTATAACGAATTGGTAGGTGGCGTGAACGGTGCCTATGGCAACTACGAAACGGATCCTTACGGCAACTGCATGCGCCAAGGTGTTGATTGGTTAATTAAAAACGAGCAGCTGCAACACAAGAAAGCACTTGTTATCACCAACCAAGAAACACTCGCTAGCTCGTATTGGGCAGATGAGTTATCCGATAGCGTCACCATCAGCTGGACACGCGAATACGAAGTAGGTAAGCAGCGTTGGAACTATGCCCTGCTCACCTCGCGCACCATGTCGAAGAACTTCATCGCTTCAGGCGCGTTTCCTCCAAAGGGCACCATCCATGTTATTATTGTAGATGATGTTCCGCTCGTAGCGATCGTTAAAAGAGAGAATTATTATAGCTCCGACGGCTATTCTTATTTCGAGAAAATGCAATTCGACTCGGCTGAGGTTTCCTTTCGCAAAGCCCTTGAAACAGATCCAAAGAACGAAGAGCTTTGTCGCATGCTCGCTGCCTCGTTAATCTCCAAAGGGCGTTATCCCGAGTCTAAAGAATACCTAAGCCGCGCGCTAGCTATATACCCGGAAAACTACATTGCCATCTATTTTCAGGGGCTCATCCTGCTCAACCAAAACCAGCCCGATAGTGCAATCAGCTACTTCGACCGCGCCACCGACCTCAAGGTAAACTACGCCGACCCTTATTACGGCAAAGGCAAAGCACGGATGATGAAGAAAGATTTCGCGCAGGCAATCAAAGAATTTGAATTGGCCTATAAACACGGAGGTCAGAATTACAAAATCCTGAACGAAGCCGCTCTGGCCTACTTCATGCTTGGTGATGCGGTACCCGACTCTCAAAAAAGCAGCTACGAAAAAGGGATAAACCTGTCAAACGAGTCGTTGCAGAAGAACCCGAATCAGGCCAATGTATACCAAAACTTGGGTTATGTTTATTTGCGATTGGGCAATAAACAAGCGGCCGCTCAGTGCTATCAAAAAATGAATGAATTGAATCGATAGTCAATATAAACCCCGAATTCTTCAATCGATGAATGACAATTGAACTAGTCTGCTACCTTTGCACCCCGTAGTTTAATTATACAATGAAACACTTGCTTTTTCTCTTCGTCGTTTTTTTCTGTGCGCTGCATGGATTTTGCGGTACAATAACCGTGGAGGGATTTTATCAGGGGAAGAATGTATTCGTTCAAAATCCATTTAGTAGCAACGGCATCGGTTTTTGCGCCACCGATGTGCTTGTTAACGATATTCGCACTACCGATGAGTTGCAGAGCAGTACGTTTGAGATTGACCTCTCTGTTTTCAAACTAAAGCAAGGCGACCGCATCACCATTAAAATCAAACACAAAGACGATTGCGTACCAAAAATCCTCAACCCGGAAGCGCTGAAACCAAAGAGCACCTTTGAAATCACTACTTCTAAGGCAGAAGATAATGGCTCGCTGCTTTGGACTACACGCAACGAAGGCGCGCCTATCCCATTCTTCGTCGAGCAATTCAAATGGAACAAATGGGTGGCTGTTGGCGAGGTTGCCGGTAAAGGTGGTGCATCCGAAAAAAATTACAGCATCAAGGCCGACTACCATTCGGGCATTAACCGGTTTCGTATTGGGCAGGTCGATTTAAAAGGAAACCGCATCGCTCCAAAAGAGATTACCTACAAATCACTTGTAAAGCCCGTTAGCTTCAGTCCCGAAAAACCTTCCAAAGAGCTTCAGTTCTCAGCCGAGACATGCTATGAAATCTACAATGAATTCGGCAAGCTAATGATCAAAGGCAAGGCTTCTAAAGTGGATGTTACATCGTATAAAAAAGGGCCTTATTATCTGAATTTCGATAATCAAACCAAGCCTTTTTATAAAAAATAAGAGTCCATGATTCTCCGCGTCGAACACATTGGTATTGCTGTTAAAGACATGCAGAAAGCCAATGACCTTTTCACGATGTTGCTTGGTCAAAAGCAATACAAAGAAGAGCGCGTAGAGAGCGAAATGGTCACTACTTCGTTTTACAAAACAGGCGAAACAAAAATCGAATTGCTGGAGTCGGAAGCGCCTAGCAGCGCGATCTCCAAGTTCATCGAGAAGCGCGGCGAAGGCATTCACCACATCGCTTTCGAGGTGGACGATATCGAAGCCGAGATGGTCCGTTTACGCGAGCAAGGGGTTGTGATCCTTTCTGAAAAACCCTTCCGTGGCGCGGATAACAAGATGGTTTGCTTCCTGCACCCGAAAAGCTGCAATGGCGTGCTGGTGGAGCTTTGCCAGGAAATCAAGTAAGCACCTCTTTTTTTAGCTTGATACAAAGGCTTAGCGCCGACGTTTTTTTATTCCGGAAGCCTAACCAGAACCTGGGATACTTTTTCCTTAAGTCCGGGTAAGTCGTTAGTAATGATGTCCCAAACAACCTTTGTATCAATGCCGAAATACTCGTGAACAAAAATATTGCGCAGGGCTTTTATTTGAGTCCATGCTATTTCGGTATGCATGGCTTTTAATTCATCCGTCAAATGGTCGCTTGCTTCGCCGATAATCTCCAGCTGTTTGATGCTGGCAAATTTCATCATGGAATTACTAACAAAAACGCTATAGTCCGCCGACGCAAGATAGTTCTCCAGTTCGATGATAGCATCCAGGATGTGTTGCAAACGAACACGATCGCCCAATCTACCGCGCATAAATCAATTGTTTTTCATCATCCACCAAGGGCTTGATGTATTTCGATAAGCTGTTTGAAGAAACCAAATCTACCTTGGATTGCAACAAGCCCTCCAGATCGAGCTGCATTTGAACAAATGACAGCCCAATTTTTTGAGTATAATCCAAGTCTACCAAAATATCAATATCGCTCTGATCATCAGCTTGTCCGCGAACGTATGAACCAAATAGATACGCCTTCAGAACAGGGCGTGTTCGAAAATACGTCTTGATTTTTTCCAGCTTAACAGGATCGAGCTTCATACCACAAATATAAGAAATCTAGGTTGATGATTTCTTTATACCCTGGAAACCAGTCAATCAACGGCTGCCGAGCAAAGCCCTCAGCTCTGCTTCGAACGGAACGTTCGTCTGCACCTGCAACACTTGCAAACCGGCTTGCTTGGCGCCTTCCAAGTGCTGCGGCGAATCGTCGATGAACAGTGTTTCCTCGGCTTTCAGTCCGTTTTGCTCGACCACCCATTCGAAGACTGAAGGATGCGGCTTGCGTTGTCCGATTTCGTGCGAATAGTACACTTTTTCGAACAGCGATTTGAATTTGGATAAACCCAACTGCCTTTCTATTTGCGCTTCAAAAAACTCCGCGTGAATCCGGTTGGTGTTGCTGAGCAGAAACAAACGGTAAGGTCCCTGTAAAGACTCGATCAAGCGCACCTTCTCCTTGGAAAGGCCGATGAGCATGGCATTCCAGGCATTCAAGACCTGTTCTTTGTTAGTTCCGGCAGGGCACAAAGACTGCATGCGCTCGAGAAATTCATCGGACTCGATCTTACCCGTCTCCAATAAATCAAACAGTTGACTCTGCTTTTGTTTGCTGAACTTTTCCTCGAATTGCTCGATGCCTAATGCAAGAAAAGCGCGCTCTGTGGCCGCATAATCGATGTCGTACAAGACACCGCCGAAATCAAAAAGAAGGTTAGAGGGGAGCAAGGGCAGGAGTTGGGAGTAAGTGGTTGGCCGCTTGGCGTAGATTTGAATCTACGCCAAGCTGCTAGATTTGAATCTACGTCAAGCGGCTAAATTTGAATCTACGCCAAGCTGCTAGATTTGAATCTACGTCAAGCGGCTAAATTTGAATCTACGCCAAGCGGCTAAATTTGAATCTGCGCCAAGCGGGATCAGAGGCGTGTGAGTTTCAGTGCGAGTGTGGAGGGAAAAACCAGTGTTAGGCATTGCGGACGTGCTTCGCACTCACACTTTACACTCACACTGGTTTTTAGTGGGCCCACTTGGAATCGAACCAAGCACCCACAGATTATGAGTCTGTTGCTCTAACCGAATGAGCTATGGGCCCTGCTTTACATTGCTGTAAGCGGCGCAAAAATACAATTTTTTTGTTTTAAAAAAGCTTATCCACTGCTTCTTGCTAAAAGCTGCTCGATAACAATCGGATAGAAACGATGTTCCAACACGCGGATGCGCCCCTCCAAGGAGCCTGCTGTTTCAGCTGAATCCAGCTTAATTTTTTCCTGCCTAAGAATCTCTCCTTCGTCGAAATGTGCATTGACCAAATGAATACTTATTCCGCTTTCTTCTTCGCCAGCCTCGATTACTGCTTGATGGACCTTCGAGCCATACATGCCTTTGCCTCCAAATTTGGGCAGTAAGGCAGGATGTATGTTGACGATGCGATTGGGAAAGGCCTTGATTAATTCTTGCGGGATTAGCCACAAAAAGCCGGCAAGCACCACCAAATCGGTTTCTATACCTTGTAAAAAATCAACCACAGAATGGGTGTCGTAAAATGCATCGCGCCCGAATACCTTACAAGGAATACCGAGCTTTTCGGCACGCGCCACCATTCCCGCTTCGGCCTTGTTAGCAACAAAGGAGGCAACACGTATCGAAGGATGGTCCTTGAAATAATGCACGATGTTTTCGGCGTTGCTGCCGGCGCCCGAGCCGAGGATGACGATGTTTTTCACTAGGATTTTTGCAAGGTGAAGGTAAATACCGACCCAACGCCTTCCGTGCTCATCACACCGATGGTTTGGCGATGTGCCTCCACGATGTGTTTAACGATGGCCAGTCCAAGACCGGTGCCACCTTGCTCGCGCGAGCGTCCTTTATCAACCCGGTAGAAGCGCTCAAAGATGCGCGGTAAAAATTTATCTGGAATGCCGATGCCGGTATCAGCCACCTCGGCGATCACTTTTACGCCTGTATCGTTGTAACGGATCTTGGTTTCTCCGCCTTCTTTTCCATAGCGAATGGAGTTGGTGATAAGGTTTGTTATCACTTGACGAATGCGCTGTCGATCGGCATACACAAAAACTTTCTCCTCCGCCGTGTGTTTTAAAATCAAATCAATCTTCTTCTCTTTTCCGCGCATCTCTAAAGAATCAATGATGTCTCGAGTTAATGCAAGCACATCGAAACGATCGAATTCAAGCTCGAGCTCGCCGGCCTCCAACATAGAAATCGCCTGCAGATCCTCAACGATGTGAATCATGCGCTCCACACTGTTGGCGGCACGTTGCAGGTAATTCCGATTAATGCTCGGGTCGTCGATGCCTCCGTCCAATAAGGTATGCAAGTATCCCTGAATATTGAAGATAGGGGTCTTTAATTCGTGCGACACATTGCCAAGATATTCCTTGCGGTAATTCTCCAGCTTCTGCATCTGCTCTACCTCGAGCCGTCGATCTTCGCTCCAGCCGATAATCTCGGCCTCCATGCTCTTGAATACCTCTTTGTCGCGGCGGTACTTATTGTCTTTAACGCCACGTGCAGCGCGCAATTTATCAAGCAGGCCCTTGATTCGCATTCTTTGATACCGCATGATGCCAATCACCAAAGCAAGTGTGATCAGATAGCCAGGCAGGATGTAATATAGAAATGTTTGATTCGTCATGGTTATTAATTTAAGCGGCTGCTCGGCGCAAGCGGTCGTTGATGGCGCGCCCTAGGCCTTCATCAGGCACGAGCTCAGTCAGTATCATGGAAGGGTTAAGCGCATCAAGCCGGCGCAGGGCGGCAAAGAGATTTCGTGCGGCTTCTTGCAGATCACCAGTCGGCGATAAAACCTCTTGGTGATTAGCAGTCTGCTGCGTTTTTTGAAAAGAAAGAACTGCTATGTTGTTGCCTGCGTGTTCTTTTAGTAGCTCAGCGATATTTCCCAGCAACACCTTGGCTTTGGGTGCATAATGCGAGGCCAACATTCCTGGCGCATCAGGCTTGCCAGAGGCAATAACTAGAGTCGGTTTTTTTTCAGTCACCCGTTCGATATCTTCGGCTGTTACTGCCCCTTGACGGTAAATCAACACCTCGTCGTGTGCGTTAAAGCCAACGATGGTTGATTCGAGTCCAACGACACATTCGCCACCATCTAGAATATAATCGAGCTGATCGCCAAGCTGAGCAGCCACATGGGCTGCGCTGGTAGGACTGATATAGCCGAAGGGGTTTGCGCTTGGTGCGGCTAGCGGAAAAGACAAGCGCGTCAAAAGCTGCTGCATCATCGGATGCGAAGGAACACGAACGGCAACAAGGGATGAGCCAGCGGTAGCTAGATCCGGCACGGATGGGCTTTTTGGTAGTAGCAAGGTAAGAGGGCCTGGCATAAAAATGGATGCCAAGAGTTTGGCATTCGGCGACACGAAATCCGCGACCGAAGCGATTAAAGCGACTGATGCGACATGCACTATCAACGGGTTGAAATGCGGGCGGGCTTTGGCTTTGAAGATCCGAAGCAGCGCCTCCTCGCTGAGGCCGTTGCCGGCTAAGCCATACACCGTTTCTGTAGGAACAGCCACTAAAGCACCCTGCTCAAGCAAGCGGGCTGCAAAATCAAGGTCCTTTCCAATGGATGCGTTCATAGGTAATCGCGGAATCCGGTATTTAAAACTCGAATTTATACCCGATTCCCTTGATGGTCTTGAAGTACTCCTCGCCGAGCTTCTCTCGAAGCTTCCGAATATGAACATCGATTGTTCGATCGCCCACGATCACATCATCGCCCCAAATCCTATTTAGAATGGCCTCTCGGGTAAAAACATGTCCCGGTCGAGACGCAAGCAATGACAACAATTCAAATTCTTTTTTTGGCAGGGAAAACTCTTGCACCCCTTTTTTCACGAGATAACGAGAGCGGTCAATCACCAAGCCCCCAATATCAATCGTAGGTGTTGAGGACTCGTTCTCTTCAGAAACCCGTGTCCTTCGCAAAAGCGCTTGAATACGACTAATCAATACACGCGGCCTTATCGGCTTGCTGATATAATCGTCTGCGCCCGATTCGAAACCTGCAATCTGCGAATAGTCCTCGCTGCGAGCCGTTAAAAAAGCAATCACCACATGCTCTAATCCTGGCGTTTCGCGCAATAGACGGCATGTTTCCATCCCATCCATCCCAGGCATCATCACATCAAGCACCACAAGCGAAGGATGAACCTCGCGCGCAAGCTTTACAGCAGCAGCCCCGTCGGAAGCGGTATAAACCGTGTACCCTTCTTTCTTAAGGTTGTAACTTAAAAATTCCAGGATGTCCGGCTCATCATCTACCAAAAGAATTTTGTGTGATTTGTTTTCCATTGATGCAAAAATAGGCGCAAAAAATCGATTTCTATCTGCTTTTTTACATGTTTAACAATTAATTAACATATTTGTTGCTTACTTTTATCCTCCTAATAACCACATACCCAAATATAACCCATGGATTTCCGCAGCCTCCTGAAAATCTTCATCCCTGAAGACAAAAAATTCTTTTCCTTATTTGAGCAGGCCTCAGCCAACCTCCTTCAAATCTCAAAGGTGCTTTGCGATGCCGTCAATACCTCTTCTTCCGAGAAGCGCAAAGAACTTATAAAAGAGATTGAGCGCTTGGAGCATGTTGGCGATGACATTGCGCACAGCATCTTTCACGAGTTAAGCACCAACTTCATTACTCCCTTTGATCGGGAAGACATTCACCAGCTGGCCTCGGTTATTGACGATGTGCTTGATTATATCCACGGTTCTGCGAAGCGTATACAGCTTTATAAAATTGAAACCATGACGCCAGCCATCATCAAGTTGGCTGAACTTATATACAAATCCTCCGAAGAATTGAACAACGCGGTGCTCGCCATGCGCGACATGAAAAACCCGGGTCGTATCCGTGAGGCTTGCGTGAAGATCAATAGCATCGAGAACCACGCCGACGACATTTTTGATATGGAGATTGCAAAACTTTTCGAAGAAGAGACCAATGCCATCGAGATTATTAAGATGAAGGATGTGCTACAATCCTTGGAAACAGCTACTGACAAATGTGAGGATGCTGCCAATGTGCTGGAATCCATCATTGTGAAAAACGCATAATCTAACACACGGCAGCATGCAATTCTTATACGTTGTTATAATACTCGCCCTTGCCTTTGATTTTATCAATGGCTTTCACGATGCCGCCAACTCCATCGCCACCGTTGTTTCAACCAAGGTGTTAACTCCTTTTCAGGCGGTAATATGGGCGGCCATGTTCAACTTTATCGCCTATTGGCTATTTGAATTGAAAGTGGCGGATACCGTGTCAAAAACAGTTAAAACAGAACACATCACCCTCTTGGTTGTATTTTCAGGCTTGGTCGCCGCGGTGATCTGGAACTTGTTTACATGGTGGAAAGGAATCCCGTCAAGCTCTTCACACACGCTTATCGGTGGTTTCGCTGGCGCAGGTATTGCCAATGCGGGTGGGTTTTTTGCTGTGCAGATGGATAAAATCATGCCTACCTTATATTTTATTGTGCTTGCTCCAGTTATCGGTATGCTGGTATCCTATATCATTCATATTATTTCCCTACACATCGTCCGCCGATCGAGCCCCGGCAAAGTAGACCGCATCTTCCGGCGCCTGCAACTGCTTTCTTCGGCTGCCTATAGCTTAGGCCACGGCGGCAACGACGCACAAAAAGTAATGGGTATCATCGCCGCAGCCATGTTATCTCAACACATGATTGGCGATATCAAAGAACTACCAACATGGGTGCCTTTTGCCTGTTATTCTGCTATCGCCTGCGGAACGCTCTTCGGAGGGTGGCGCATCGTTCACACGATGGGCCAAAAAATTACCAAGCTGAGGCCTTTTGAAGGATTCAGTGCGGAAACGGCTGGCGCACTTACCCTCTTTGGTGCACAACACTTTAAAATACCCGTTAGCACCACGCACACCATCACAGGTGCTATCGTTGGCGCAGGACTCACTAAAGGCGCCTCTGCTGTAAAATGGGGCGTGACACTTCGCCTCGTCTGGGCCTGGGTATTAACCATTCCTGTATCGGCCAGCTTGGCTGCCTCGGTTTTCTTACTGCTTCGGTATTTGGGCTGGAGTTAAGGCCAAACGGCTAGCGAAGGCCTGATAATAGACATAAGCCATTGATATACAGTTCATTAAGGCATCTATTTACCCCTAAACCCCCCTGCCAAAGACATTAAATTTTGTGATTAAAACTTAATGTCGTTTATTTGCAGCCGCATTTCAAAATTAAAACCAAAAACAAAATGTCAAACATTGCAGAAAAAGTAAAAGCGATTATCGTTGATAAATTAGGCGTTGATGCCAAAGAAGTGACCAACGAAGCAAGTTTTACAAATGATCTAGGTGCCGATTCTTTGGACACTGTAGAGCTCATCATGGAGTTTGAAAAAGAATTCAACATCGCTATCCCAGACGATCAAGCTGAAAAAATCAGCACCGTGGGTCAAGCGGTTGAGTATATCGAGAAAAACGCAAAAGCCTAAATTTTTTAGCGATGATATTGAAGCGGGTGGTCGTCACCGGTCTAGGCGCAATCACTCCCTTGGGAAAAGATGTTGCGAGCTTTTGGAATGGCTTGTCGACAGGCGCCAATGGAGCAGGTCCTATCACCCGCTTCGATGCATCAAAATTTAAAACTCGCTTTGCTTGCGAGGTTAAGGGCTTCAACCCTGAAGATTACTTTGATCGCAAAGAAGGTCGCAAAATGGATCTCTTCTCCCAGTTCGCTATGGCGGCTGTGGCGGAGGCCGTTACTGCTTCCGGAATCAATTCGCCAGACCTTGACCCCGATCGCATTGGGGTTATTTGGGGCTCTGGAATTGGCGGGATAGGTACTTTTTTAGATGAGGTTACTGAATTTAATAAGGGTGATGGAACGCCCCGTTTTAACCCTTTTTTCATTCCAAAAATGATCGCGGACATTGCGTCCGGTCATATTTCCATTAAATACAATTTCCGCGGCCCTAACTTCACTACCGTTTCTGCTTGTGCATCCTCAACGCATGCTTTGATTGATGCCTTCACCTACATTCGCATTGGCAAGGCCGACGTGATCGTTAGTGGTGGTTCAGAAGCGGCTGTTAACCCTGCTGGTGTGGGTGGATTCAATGCCTTACAAGCGCTTTCCACGCGCAACGACGACCCAAGCACAGCTTCCCGTCCTTTCGATCTCGACCGCGACGGATTCGTATTGGGTGAAGGCGCTGGCTGTATCATCCTCGAAGAATATGAGCACGCTAAAAAACGCGGTGCTAAAATCTATTGTGAAATCGTTGGTGGCGGCATGTCTGCCGATGCGCATCACATCACAGCACCGCATCCGCAAGGACTTGGTGCTATCAAAGTGATGCAGAACGCGTTGGAAGATGCTGGCATGACCCCAGAGGATATCGATTATGTGAATGTGCATGGCACCTCTACACCACTTGGTGATATCAGTGAAACAAAAGCAATTCAGTCCGTTTTCGGCGAGCATGCTTATAAATTGAACATCAGCTCTACTAAATCCATGACCGGTCACCTGCTTGGTGCTGCCGGTGTTATTGAAGCGATGGCTTCGGTGCTGGCTGTTTACCATGATTTGGTGCCTCCAACCATCAACCACTTTACCGACGACCCAGGACTCGACAACAAGCTCAACCTTACCTTCGGTCAGGCACAAAAGCGCACCGTTAGAGCCGCGCTGAGCAACACCTTCGGCTTCGGTGGCCACAATGCTTCGGTGATTTTCCGAAAGCTGCAGGACTGATTAATTCATCTTGCAATTGGGCCTGCTTTCTCGCTTCTTTTCAAAAGACAAAGCCCTGCTGAGCTCGCTCAACAACATGCTCGGATTCTATCCGTCCAACATCAATCTGTATAAATCTGCATTGCGTCATCGTTCGGCGGCCACAGAGATAAAAAACGGCATTAAAAATTCCAACGAGCGACTCGAATACCTTGGGGATGCTATTCTCGGCGCCGTGGTGGCCGATTATGTCTTCAAGAAATTCCCTTACAAAGAAGAAGGCTTCCTCACGGAGATGCGCTCCAAGATCGTCAGTCGCGAAAGCAACAACAAACTGTGCCGCAAGCTGGGCTTGGATGCGTTGATACAAAACAACCCCGACAACTCCCCCAACAAGTCGATGCACGGCGATGCTTTCGAAGCCTTGATTGGGGCCATCTACCTCGATAAAGGATACCGTGTTTGTCGTCGCTTCATCATCGGCCGTATCATCCAGCACCACCTCGATATCGACACCCTCGAGAACACCGAAACAAATTTCAAAAGCCGCCTCATCGAGTGGGCCCAAAGGGAACGCAAAGCCTTTGCCTTCGAGCTGGCTGAAGAATCCGAGAATGGCAACCGCCGCCTGATCAGCATCCATGCTATGGTGGATGGCGAAGTGCTAGGGACCGGCCAAGATTATTCAAAAAAGAAAGCCGAACAAATTGCCGCATTGGATGCCTGTAAGAAGCTGGGCATTCTTTAATGCTTGAGATATCGCTTGTTTGGAGTAAATTGCAGTTCCAAATTGCAGCCGATCATTCATCATGGCTAAAAAACTCAACCTCATTCCCGACGAAGAATTTTCCTTGTTAGGAATTATTGCGCGCGTGCCCGACTTCAAGCTGCTTTTCGAAGTAAACGATATCCTCGGAACAGATTTTAAGCGCAAAGAAGACTTAGAGATTCAGCCACTCAAACAAACCGAATTCTCGATGTTCTCGATATACACGGATGTAGAAGACGAGAACGAGCGCATCCCATATATCATCGCTAATAGAGGCACTGCCGGATTGCTTGTGCCCGAACATAAGATTATGGATTATTTTCTGGTGATGAAAGGCAATTACTCCTCCGAAGAGATTCAAGAATGGATCGACCGTTTGCGTGCGGTGAGGAACATACAAGGCGTGTACGAGATTCCGCTAAAAAAACTTAAATCGCGTCAAAACCTGATCTTTTAACACTGCGGTAACAACGCATGCGTACCTTTGAAAAAAACAATTCTGTGAGAACTCATTTCAATAAGACTAAAATCGTTGCGACGGTTGGCCCAGCTAGCTCCTCGCGCGACATACTGCGCCAACTCGTATTGGCTGGCGTGGATGTGTTTCGACTCAACTTCTCGCACGGCTCCTACGATGAGCATCAAAAGGTGATCAACCACATCCGCGACATCAACGAAGAGCTGCAGATCAACACTGCTATGCTCGTCGACCTGCAAGGACCTAAGCTACGCATCGGAGTCATCAAAGGCGGCGAGATTTTTTTGGAGGATGGGAAAGAGCTCACCATCACCACCACGCCCTGCGAAGGAACCATCGACCAGGTGTACATTACCTATCCCGAATTTCCCAAGGATGTGAAGGCCGGCGAGCCGGTGCTTATCGACGATGGCAAGATCAAGCTGGAGGTTATTTCGACCAACCGCGAAGACAAGGTACTCACGCGCGTGATTCATGGTGGTCCGTTGACATCAAAAAAAGGCGTTAACCTGCCGCATACCAATGTGTCGCTACCATGCCTCACCGAGAAAGACCTCTTAGACCTCGATTTTGCGCTCTTAAACGAAGTGGATTGGATCGGACTATCCTTTGTGCGCTCCGTAACTGATATCGTCGAACTGAAGGATAAAATCAAGCTTAAGAAAAAACAGCCGAAGGTGATAGCAAAGATCGAGAAGCCCGAGGCGATGGACGAGATCGATAACATCATCGACATGGCCGACGGCATCATGGTAGCCCGTGGCGACTTGGGCGTGGAGATGCCTTTGGAGCAAGTGACCTTGACGCAAAAGCTTTTGGTAAAGAAATGCTTGGCGGCCTCCAAGCCGATCATCATTGCCACGCAGATGATGGAGAGCATGATCAACAACTTCTCGCCAACACGCGCAGAAGTTAGCGATGTAACCAACTCCGTCCTGGACGGGGCCGACGCCCTGATGCTGAGCGGCGAAACATCCGTTGGTAAATTTCCGGTACAGGTTATATCTCAGATGACGAAAATTATCGCAACCGTGGAAGCCACAAGCTATCAGTACGACCGCGATTCCATTCCCCCATCGAACCCCGAATTAAAATTTATCTATAATTCAATATTTTACAATGCCTGCAAGATGTCGGCACAGGCCAATGCGAAAGGGATCATCACGATGACCCACTCGGGTTACTCCGCTTTCCGCATCGCTAGCCAGCGTCCGAAAGCCAGCATCTTCGTGTTCACCGATAATAAGAACCTGCTGAATGCCATGTCCTTGGTTTGGGGGGTGCGTACGTTCTACTACGACAAGTACGAAAGCACTGACCAAAGCATCGCCGATACGATTGAACTATTAAAAGAGCAAGGATTTTTGATGAAAGACGAGGTGGTGATCAATATCGCTAGTGTGCCGATCTACTCGCGTGGCAAGGCAAACATGATAAAATTGGGCATCGTTTAAATAGCGGTTTGGGGTCTTGCAAAAAACGATTTGCAAAATAGCGATGAATTTTTTACTTTTGCCCTCCCAATAATTGAAAAGCTCACCCATACACGTGCTTTAGTCCCGATCAAAAGGGATGGCTGCAGCCACAGAGAAAGGTTCTTCGCCTTGAAGAATCAAAGCGAAGGAACATTCCTCCTTAGCTCAGCTGGTTAGAGCACATGACTGTTAATCATGGGGTCCCTGGTTCGAGCCCAGGAGGGGGAGCATTAAAAAAGGCCGTTCCGAGACTTCGGAACGGCTTTTTAGTTTTATCCGGACTGTCCCGATAGCTATCGGGACAGGAGATCAAGAAATTTTCCTTTTAATCTTTCTTTTCGGATACGATTTTTCTACCATGTTCGTTTTAGAGGAGTATGAGCTACTGTGTTTATATCATTTACTCGGAAAAACTAAAAAACACTACATCGGAACAACCGATATTTATTCAAAGCGTTTGGAAGAGCACAATAACGCGGTAAGAGAAAAATCCTTTACTGCAAGAGGAATACCATGGAAGGGGGTTTTATGTTTAGACGGATTACACTCATCACAAGCCTATGCAATGGAAAAACATATTAAATCTATGAAGTCAACAACATACATTGAAAACTTAATCAAATACCCCGAACTTAAAGCTCGATTAATCCAAAGGTTCAAATAAGTAGCTGTCCCGATAGCTATCGGGACAGGAGGGGGAGCATTAAAAAAGGCCGTTCCGAGACTTCGGAACGGCCTTTTAGTTTTGATCGCGAATTATTGGAGGTATGGCTGCTGGCTTTGTTTCTTGGTTTGGTGCAGATTGACTCTGAGGAAACAAAGTAAACCCGTGTTTTTGCCCCACTTTTTCAATGGCTAGTATTGCCACGCTGGATCCAGGGACCGCTTGAAGACCAATGAGGGCTAAGGCTTTTCCAAGGTCAGCCGACTGATCTTTGAGGAATTTTATTTCCTCTTTTGTAACCTCTTTGCCATTCACAATTTTCAAAAGTATTTTCGACGCTTCTCGTGTTTCGCGAGCTTCTCTCTTAAATGCTGCGCCAATACTTTTGGTTTTAATCCAAGCCATTTTCGATTGCGCAAACACAAAAAAACGTACTTTGATGAGATAGGATTTCATAAAATTGGCTAGCGTATAAATTCCTACTGGTGATAATGTAAAGAGATATTGAGCTTTAATTTGGTCTCGTCTCTGCAAAAGTAAACCTGGTAAATATGTTTAGAAAACAAAAATCCCGCTGATAGCGGGACTGTTTTTGATTTCTTTGCGGAGAGGGTGGGATTCGAACCCACGGTACCCGTGAAGGTACACATGCTTTCCAAGCATGCTCGTTCGGCCACTCTGACACCTCTCCGATTCGTATTGGGGTTGCGAAAGTACATATTAATACACAAATAGGCAAAAGCAATACGGCAGCGCTGATGGGTATTGCTGCCTGAATAAAAAATCTCGCTATCTTGTAGAAACATTCGATTAAAATGAATCAAGCGCACCTGCTCATGCGGCTTCAGGAAGTAGCCCAAATTGAAAACCGAACCAGCTATTTCAATCTCCAAGATTATATCGGCACCAAATACCCGGTACTTGGCATTGCAAATCCAACGCTGCGTAAAATAGCCGGAGAAGAGCTCGGCATGGAGCATCTTGCTGAAGATGAGCAATGGAAACAGCTTGAAAAGCTATGGTTTGAAAGTGGTGTTTTCGATGTCATGAGCATCGTGCTTTACATGACGGAGAAGCGTTTTCGCAAAGCCGATAAACAGCAGCTCCTCATTCGTCTGGTGTCTTTCCTCGACCGCGTCGACAACTGGGCGCATTCCGATTTCATATCGGGTCTCTTTGGCAAGCTGGCCGTACATCTGGAGGTAGATATCATGGATCAGATGCGCCGATGGAACAACAGCAAAAAGCCCTGGGAGCGCCGTCAATCGGTGGTCATAATATCCTATTACCTACGCATTAAAAAGCAGTCCTATGGCTTTAATGAGCTGGCTGCGCTCGTAACGCCACTTCATGCCGACACGGATTACTTCGTGCAAAAAGGCGTGGGTTGGGCCCTTCGCGACTTGGGCAAAAAATATCCCGAGCAGCAGCTTGCCTACTTGAACGAATTTGTTTGTGACCTTTCGGCGGCGGCCTATGCCACCGCGGTGGAGAAGATTAAGCCGGAGATTAAAGGCGAGTTGAAAGTGCGTAGAAAAGCGGCACGCAAAAACAAAAAATGAGATTTTATATATTTGTGAAACAAAACCATTCCTCATGAAACAACTAAACACATTCCTTTTGCTTGCAGTGCTTTCCGTTGCGGCTGTTAATTTCTCATCGTGTAAGAAATATGCAGACGGGCCATTCCTTAGCATCAAATCGCCGGAGGCGCGGCTTGAGCGTACCTGGCGCGTTACCAAGGCCATGAGCGGCAGCAACGACATGACTTCGCTTTTTCAGTTAGTCAATTACAAAGTCGAATTCACGGCTTCAGCCATCAATATTGTTTACAGCAATTTTCTTTCGGGCACAACCATCGAAAAAGGCACCTGGAAATGGGCGGGAGCCGATAAAAAAAGCATCCTTGTGACTCAAACTGTCTCCGGCAACAACCAAACGACCACTTGGGATATTACCCGCTTGACTGCTAAAGAGCTGCACGCATCGTATTCATCGATTGAAAACGGCGCACCTGTTTTGAATACACTCGAATTCAAAGCGGATTAAAAAACGCGCTTTTAAAAGGAGCCGATGCCGCTTTGTTGTATCGGCTTTTTTTTTGAGGGCATCAAATTTCGAAATACGATTAAACCATCGCTATGCGTTTAGGTCAAAGAGCTGTAATTAAAAATTTAAAAACAAAAAACATGAAAAAGCACCAGGTCTTATTTTTTGCCGTTTTTTTGATGGCTGTATTTTCATTGAGTTCGTGTGTGAAAAAAGACATGAATGAGGATGACGCGGATGTAACTAGTGCAAGCGATCATGCTTCAGGCGACCAAGCCTCTAGCGATGTATTAAGCATGGCCGATGCGGCAGCAAGCGGCAACGCCAGTTTTCGATTGGCAAGTCCCGAGGATCGTATGACGGGCTGTGCAGTTATTACGCGTGACTCCATCAATCACATCATCACTATTGATTTTGGCACAGGCTGCCCAGGAACATGGGACGGCCGTGTGCGCAAAGGAAAAATCATCATCACACACACTGGAGGTAGTTATTTTGATTCCCTTTCTGTGAAGACAATCACCTTCGAAAATTACTATGTGAACGATAATCATATCGAAGGCACTCATGTTGTTACCAACAATGGCCGCAACGCTGCCGGTCATTATAACTGGACCGTGCTGGCACAAAACATGAAGATCACAGCTCCCGACGGGCAGTTTCACACCTTCACCTCCTTGCGCAACCGCGAACTTCTTGTTGGGGATCAAACGATGACCAATTGGCACGACGACGAATATTCAATCACCGTATCCACCGATGGTATAAATCGCCGAGGCATTGCATACCATGCTGAATCTTCTGTGCCCTTGCATCGCGCAATGAGTTGCCATTGGATTGACAGCGGGAAAATGATCATCACGCCGACAGGAAAGCCCGTTCGTACCGTTGATTACGGCAGTGGAACCTGCGATGCTGTTGCAACGGTGACTGTTCGCAACAGAACCTTCAACATCACGCTGAAATAATTCCTTTTTGGTTGTTGTAAAAACGCCAGGCGCCTTCGCTGTTGAAGAGCCTGGCTTTTTATTTATTTTATTTGCAACGTGTCTAACAAATCCATGCAAGCACTAAGTGATCGTGAGCTGATGAATCGGTTTCAAGAGCCGAGTCAGCGTCATGCTGTATTTTTAGTCGTGGTGGATAGGTATCAGAAACGCATTTACTGGCATGTCCGAAAGCTCGTGCTCGATCATGAGGATGCCAATGATATCGTACAAAATGTGTTTGTTAAAGCATGGAAAAACATGGAAGGATTTAGGCAGGAAGCCGAACTCTTTACCTGGCTATACCGCATTGCGAGCAACGAGTCGTTCACTTTTCTCCGTCAAAAAAAAGCACGCACAACACTGTCAATCGATGAGTATGGTGATGCCTTTATTCACCAATTAACAGCGGATCCGCTCTTTACCGGTGAGCAGATTCATGCGAAGTTAATGTTAGCAGTGGAAACCTTGCCTGACAAGCAGAAGCAAGTGTTTAATTTGAAGTATTTTCAAGAGATGAAGTATGAGGAGATGTCGCAGTTATTAAACACCTCTGTTGGTGCGCTTAAGGCCTCGTATCACCATGCAGTAAAAAAAATTGAGGCAATATTAAGTGACAATTAAACCTTTCGCCACACCCCTTGTCTATATATACAATGAGCCACACCCGCAATCAAAACGAGCAGGAGCCGCAAACACCGCACTTGGACAGCATCCGAAAGGAAGAGCTATTTCAAGTGCCGATGGGTTATTTCGAGTCTTTGCCCGATGCCATCATGAAGCGAATTGCTGAAGATGAAAAGCCAGCTGCTCGCATCCTCTCGATCTTTTCGCGCCGTTTTTATTGGGCAGCCGCCTCTGTTGCCGCCTCTTTGGTTATTGGTTGGTTTGTGTATGAATGGCGTTCTAATCAGTCGGAGAGAGCATCTGCAGAAGCCCCAATGGCAGAAGCTATAGATACCTCTTCGCACGGTGCTTCGCAAGAAGTTGCGCACCAAGAACAGGCAGCTGACAAGAAAGAAATCATCAATTATCTGATGGATAATGGTGTTGAACTGAGTACTATTACCGAAGAATTATAATCATGAGCGCATCAACATTTTTTCTAAGCTGGTTTCGTCTTACGGCGGCAGTTTTCCTGTTCTCTTTTGTCTTTGTTTGTTGTGCCCAAGCTCAGCCCTCTTCCAAAGATAAAATTGAAGCGCTAAAAGCAGCGTTCATAAACAAGAATATTGATTTTACGGCTGCCGAAGCGCAAGCTTTTTGGCCCTTGTACAACGATTTTCAAGCGAAACGCGAGGCCTTGAAAAAGGAGTTGAGCCTCAGTCGCACGAGTATTGCTACAATCAATGCATCCAGTGAAAAAGACGTTGCGGCCTTGCTTGATGGTGATTTTGTATTGCGGCAGAAAGAGCTGGATCTGCAAAAGGATTTTCACAAAAAGATGCTGCTCCTTCTTTCGGTAAAAAAAGTGGCATTGTATTACAAGAGCGAAGAGGAGTTTAAAAAGGCACTGTTAAATCAGTTGAAGGATAAATAACTATGGCGCGCGCATTCACCACCGATTTTAGCAAAAAGCTATTCCCTTTTGGAGTAGCTGTTTGTCTTTTTATTGCCGTCGTGCTAAACGGCCAAGCCGTGTTGGCTTTTCAGGCAGACTCGCTGAAAACAAAGCAGGAGCCAAGGCGTTATATTCGCCCATGTATTTACTTGAATACGTATCGTACCCCAGAGCGTACTATTCCAAGCCAAGATATCCTAACGAGCTATGGCTTTAGGCAATTGAGCGCTGGCTTTTATGCCCCGCTTTATACACAAACCTGGCTTTGCAAGGATCGTATTTCTTTATCAAGCTTGCACGTGTTGGCATCGGGCAACATCCTATCCGTTGCTCCCGCTTTTCCAGGTCTCGCCTCAGATTATCGGATGAATAAAACCAGTTTTGGTGGGCGCTTAATTTACAACACGGGCAAAGGCGGAATTTGGTTCGCAGACCTTGCTCCGTTTCTTGCCAACGATAATAGCAGGAGCCATCCTCCAACGCTTCGTTATTCCTATAGCGTGCTCTTCAATAAAACAGTGAGTCGTCTTTTCGGGTATCGAGTAGGAATAGCAAAAACCTATCTTTTTGGTGGTGGATTTGAAACGCGCACCTATCGATTTGGTCCCTATATGCCGTTACTCGGTATGCGCATCGGGCCGCTTGATGGGACCTATCTAAGTTTGCAATTCCCACGCGAGGCATCTTTGAATTTTCGTGTAGGATCAAAATGCAGCGGCAGTGTGTTTATGAAGCCGACTGGCGGTATTTACAACCTTTCGGGCAAGAGCGTAGATTTTCTGCCACAGACCAATGCGCAGGGTCCGGTGCGCTTCGGTCGCTACGAATTTTTGAATGGGCTGCGATTCGATTATACTCCGGGGAATGTCTTTTCATGCTTTGTTTCTACAGGCCTTTCAACGTCTCGTCATTTGACTTTTTCTTCCAAAGAAAGGGCGGGATTTTTTGAACCGTTCTATGCGCTCAAGATCAGGCCGTCGGTTTTTCTTAGCGCAGGCATTGCCTTTCGTTTTGGCAAAGCGAAAAGAGTGCAAAACGACTATGCTATGTACGATGCCTTTGATTTAAACTCGGGCTATGCAGGTGGCGATGAGAACAGTGCGCCGGCTGGCAGTGCTATTCCGAATCGTCCGAACATAGAGCTAAAGCATGCCAGCAAAGTTGATTATATGGATGTGGAGGATTTGTTCCAAGAGCAAGAGCTCTATTGATTGGATGCGTGCTGCGTTTTGGGCTATTGATTTTCCCTATCTTTGCAAAAAACAACCACCATGTCACTACTTGTAATAGGCACCGTTGCCTTTGATGCGATTGAAACTCCTTTCGGGAAAACAGACAAGATAATCGGCGGGGCAGCTACCTATATTGGACTGTCCGCTTCTTATTTCACTAAAAACATAAACATGGTTTCGGTGGTGGGTGATGATTTCCCTGCCGACGGCATAGCCAATTTTCACAAGCACGGCATCAATACCGATGGCTTGCAAGTGAAGCAAGGCGAGAAGTCGTTTTTTTGGAGTGGTAAGTACCACAACGACATGAACACCCGCGACACCTTGGCCACGGAGCTGAATGTGTTGGCTGACTTCGATCCGGTTGTACCTGCTGCGTATCAAGATTGTGAATACTTGATGTTGGGTAACCTTATGCCGAAGTTGCAGATGCGCGTACTTGATCAGATGACAACGCGTCCCAAGTTGATCGTGATGGACACGATGAATTTTTGGATGGAAACGGCCTGGGACGACATGATGAAAGTGATTGCTCGTGTTGATGTGCTCAGCGTGAATGACGAAGAAGCGAGACAACTTTCTGGGGAATATTCATTAGTAAAAGCAGCTCAGAAAATCATGGCCATGGGGCCTAAGTTTCTTATCATAAAAAAAGGCGAGCACGGAGCACTTTTGTTTCATAAAGATCAGATTTTCTTTGCGCCAGCACTTCCTTTGGAGGACGTGTTTGACCCAACGGGCGCAGGCGATACATTCGCAGGCGGTTTCATTGGACACATTGCCGCAACAAACGATGCCTCTTTCGAGAACATGAAGCGGGCGATCATCTATGGTTCTGCAATGGCGTCCTATTGTGTTGAAAAATTCGGCACCGAGCGCATCATCGGATTGACCGCTGAAGAAGTGGAAGACCGCGTGAAGCAGTTTGTCGACCTGGTGCAGTTCGACATGACCCTTGTTTAAATCCGTTTAAAAACCTTTTGATATAAACAGCGCCTCTTCCTCTTCGGAAGGGGCGTTCGTCTTTCTTATTGCAGATAATTGGCCTTAAAGAAGTTGATAGCGGCTTGCAGGTTCTTCTCTTTGGTGAAGACATTGAAATTGCCGGCCGTAATCAGAAACTCTTTATACACGGCGCCTTTGAAATAGCTGAACACATCGGCGTTTTCGCTGATGCCTTTGAAATAATCTTCTGCAGAGGCTTTGTTCATCAAGGGCTTTACCTTCAGCAGCAGGTTTCGGTTGTCGTATTGAAGTGTTTCAACGAAGTAGCTGTTGGCACCGAAGTGACTGGTGTTGTAGGTGTTTATTTTGTCTTTAAGTAGCTCCACATTCAGGGCGCTCATTTCGAAGGCAATGACATAGTAGTTGAGGGTGTCGATATTCATGGAATAGATGAACTCTTCTTTCTTAACGAGTTTGGTACTATCGATAGGAAGGTTCTCTTTTTTTATAGCCGACAGATCGCTTTTTTTTCCGCGGATATACTCGAGCATATCCATCGCCATGAAGCGTACGGAGTCTTTTGGAAACTCTTTCACAACACTATTTAGCGCCGCTTCAAATTCATCGACAGGGCGCATGTTGCCGATGGCCATGGCGCGGAGCATAGCGAATTTGCCTGCCATCTCGCTATCTGGGAACCGAATTTCGGCTTCTGTTTTATTTTTGAGTACGACTTCGTAATTCCGGCTTTGATAGGCGTTGTAGGTGTCGGCATAGAAAGCGCTGACACGCTGTTTGTCGGAGCGCATCTCCTTGAGGTAATTGGGGTTGCGGATGACTTTCGCGTATTCGCTTTCGGGGTGGTTTACAAGAATCAGATCTTTGTAATAATTCGAACGACTTTCGTTACCAAGATCAGCATACATGCGGTAAAGCTGATAATACGACTGCAACTTGAACCGGTTATCCGGGTAGCGCTCAAGCAGGTCTTCAAGGGTTTTTGCGGCTTCCTTACGATCGAAGAGCTGTTCGCGGTAGATGCCCGCATTTCCATAATAGGCATCGATTATTTTTGTGTTGGAAGCTTCAATTTGTTTTTCTGAAGTAGGGATGTTTTTAGTGTAGCGTGCGCGGTCGCGGATTCCGCCTTTCGTCGTGTCAGTCGAATCGGTTTGCACCCCCGTTTCTAGTGATGCGTCGGATTCCGACTGTTTGTTGATTCGTCGCCAATGGTCTTCCAGCTTGCGGGTTCCCCATTTCTTGCTGAACTCGGTCATGCCGAAGCTGATTGCTGCCGAGTTGTAAAAGTACCACTGGTTTCCACCGGTGGTGGTGGTGCTTTGGGTATTGGTAAAAATGGCATTGTTTCCCTTCTGCTCTAAATCTTCCTGTTTCTTGCGCTCCTCATCATCAATGGCGGCTTGAATCAGTTTATCCACGACTTTGTCAAGCTGCTGCGGCGTGAGCTTGGCAAGCGTTTGCATGCTGTCTTCGTAGGCGATGGTGTTGAGGTTTTTGATGAGTTTGCTGAGTACGCTCTTTCGATTCTGCACGGCATCGTAATCGGGGTGATCTTTTGTTAAACTAGCTGCGGTGCTATCGTAAAACAGCTGTGCTTTTCGATAGTTCGGCTCTTTGAAATAGATTTTGCCAAGCTCCAAGTAAGAGAGGGCTTTTTGATTTGGATTCCGCATGCTGGCGTGGGCCGACTTCAAATACAGCTCCTTGGCGCCTTCCACATTGTTTTCTTTCATCGCAAGGCCAGCCAGCGCATAATAGATTTGATCGAAGTAATCTTTGTTCTTTCCGTCTTTCAACATCAACAAGAGCTCTTTCCGGATTTCGTCGCTACCGTTAGATTTCATGTCGATAACTCGAGCGCGGTTGATCTTGGCGTTGAAATCCATCTCGTATGCCGGGTGCATTTTTAGTACTTGGCCATAGAGGTCATACGATTTCTGATTCTCCTCTTCTTTTTGATAAAGTTGTGCTAAGATGAACATGTATCGTGAGCGGACTGCTTTGCGATGCGTTTGCACGATTGCCTTATTCAGCTGCTCAATCGCGCTTTTGTAGTTTTTTACTTTGATGTAGTAATGTGCGCAGGTCGCTGCCACGAATCCTTTCAGGTTAGCGGGAATCTTTTTCTCGTTCTTCAGATAGTCTACAATACTCTCCGCCTCGAGCTGGTTGCCCGTTTGCGTATAGCACAACACGAGGTAGCAAAGGGCTTCGTACTTTGTAGGTTCCTTGGGGTATTGTGCAGCCACATACTGGAAGCTTTCGATGGCTGGGTAGAAGTCGTATTTGAAATACTTCGCTTTGCCTACGAGCATGTAGTTTTCGTCAATCCATTTGCAGTATTCATGACCTTTGATAAGCATTGAATGATGCGTGATAACCATCGACGACTTTTCGATGGATTGATCCATGAGTGTGCTTATGGATCGGGCTTTTTGTTTATCGCCATGGCGAAATACTTCGAGAATGCGGTCGTAGGAATCAGCATGCAAATCCGATAGCTTCATCTCGCCTTCTTTCATGCGTTCGCGCGAGTTGAAATAGCCGTTGTAATGCGAAGTAAGATTATGGTAGCTTCTGTTCACCAGGTTGTTCTTCCGGGTTGAGCAGGAGCTAGCCAGCAAGAGCAGAAGCAAGAGCTGTAATGGGAGTGCGTAATTTTTTATTCGCAGTATCACGAGAACTAAATGGGGCTAAAAAACGCTTTTTCGCCGTTTTTATTGTATATCCACAAATATCGGCAATCGCTTTGAAATTTCACTGCTTGCTGCAGGCTCTAGATTTATAGGGATTCTGAATCGAATGGTTGATTTTCCTTATTTATACGATCTTTACACTCATTCTAGCACTCATGGATACCGAAAAGAAGAAGAAGAAAAAACTGGTTAGTAGGCTTCGTAATAAGTACCGCTTGGTTTTTATGAACGACGAGACATTCGAAGAGAAAGCCTCTTTGCGTCTGTCGCCCATCAATGTGTTCGTGTTTATTGGTACCGTTGTGCTCACCTTGATAACCTTGGTAATCTACCTTATTGCTTTCACGCCTTTGCGGGAATACATCCCTGGTTATGCTGACTTAGGGATGCAGCGCAACATCTACCGTTTAACTTTTTTAGCGGATTCGTTGGAGCAGGAGATGGCGTCGAAAGATCAATACATAAACAATTTAAACCGTGTTGTGAATGGAACGGTAGGGGATCATGATTCGGTGAGTGCCCAAACACCTTCGCAACCACAGGTTATGGCAAAGCCAAATACCCGATCCCCTGAAGATTCGATGCTCCGTGTGATGATCGAGTCGGGCGACCGGTATGAGCTGACGGCACCTCAGCAGAAGTCGGGCCGCACCACCGACATCAGTAGCTTTTTCTTTTTTACCCCTGTCAAAGGAACGATTACCAACACGTTTAAAACCATCGACAAACACTTTGGTATTGATGTGGTTGCGGCTCAAAACGAGGCGATA
This sequence comes from Bacteroidota bacterium, assembly GCA_947448795.1. Lineage (GTDB taxonomy): Bacteria > Bacteroidota > Bacteroidia > AKYH767-A > JAHEYN01 > CANFOZ01. Next base: position 2,841 of record CANFOZ010000019.1, on the reverse strand, counting down.
AAAGCAACCTTAGACGGCATGGTGATTTTAGCTACTTGGACGAATGACGCGGGTTATGTGATTGCTATACAACACAGCAACAATTTGGTTTCTGTGTACAAGCACAATTCGGTTTTATTGAAAAAAGCCGGTGTGTATGTTAAGGCCGGCGAAGCAGTGGCGATCATTGGTAACAGCGGCGAGTACAGCACAGGGCCACACCTCCATTTTGAGTTGTGGTTTAACGGCTCTCCCGTAAATCCGAAGGATTATATTTCCTTTTAATTTATCTACTGACTTTCTGCCACCCCGCCTTTTTCTTGGATTTGGCCATGCGGTCGAATTGAAGGCGCTGATCGGGGGTAAGGAGTTTTCGAACATCTTGTTCGGCAAGCGCTTTTCGCTTTTGAATGCTGATTTGCAAAGCACCCATTTCGTCTATGGTCTTGTTTATTTCCTCCTGCTTTGGATTTTCGCTCTCCGACAAAGTTTGAAGATGCGCCCGTTTTTCGTTTGCCAAATTCTTAAGCGGTTTGATGTCTTGTGCGGCTTTCGTGCGGATCTCCTTCATGCGAGTATCTTGTTCGGGTGTTAAGCCGTCGAGATTCATTTTTTTATGGTCTCGTTGGATTATTATTTCTGGAGGCGCATCGCCCAGTTCTCCTTTTTGAATAACGATGCTTTTTTCTTGCATAATGGCTCTTCTGTTTTGCTGTGCCTGTGCAGCAGTGCAAGCTCCAATGGCTATGGCGCTAAGGAGGAAAAGGTTTTTTAAAGGTGTCATGATGCTGTTTTTTTTATTTTATTGGATAACGATTCTTTCTTAAATCTAGTATTTCATTAAAATTTGAAATCGCCTTGCAACACAAAGCTTCGCATGGCTTGCAGATCGGCTGGCCGCCCCATATATTCGCGGTTTGCAACGTTTTTAGCAATAAAGGAGACGCTGATTTTGTCTTTAGGTAGGAAAGCGATGCGGGCATCAAAAACGCCATCTCCAGGAGGTTGCGCAGCGCGATACGATTGGACGCCAGGGATAACCACTTCGAATACGCGGTCGATGTTTTCCATGCGGCTGTTGTATCGGTAGCTGCCTCCAATGCTAACTTTTTTATACGTTAGTTGCAGGTCGGCTTTGGCTACATGGCGGTATCTATATTTGAGAACATTGTAGTTTGCCGAGTTCATCAGGGTGTCAACAGTTGGGTTGAAATTTTTCATAAGCGGCTCGAGATAGGTGTAACCCGCCATGATGGAAATTTCGACGGGCCCAATCATACCGTTGCCTACGATGGATGCGTCGATGCCGCGGATGACAGCGTCGCTCACGTTTTTCGACTTGAAGCCCAGGCCACCAAGAGGGGCTGTCTGACTGGTGTCCCAGGTGCCGAATGTGAATTCCATCATGTCGTGGTATTCGGTCCAGAAGCCACTGATATCAACATAACCAGTAAAACTCGACACTTTAAATCCTTGCCGGATCCCCAGCTCGCTGCTCCAGCCCGTTTCGGGTTTTACGCTGTCGTTAGGATAGATGTAAATAGCTCCTGCGTTGGTTTTTACATATTTCTCGGCGATGGTTGGAAAGCGGTAACCTTCACCATAAGAGGCTCTCAGAAAGGTTGCTTTCATCACTTGATAGTTGAGTCCAAGACGGGCCACTGGCTTGACGGCTGAGTTTTTTATCAGCGTGGTGCTGTCTTTAAGCAAGCGCGTTAGCAGGTAAACATGCTCTTGGGTTTTGGTTGAGTCGACGCTGTAGTATTCGCCGCGCAATCCACCCGAAACGATGAGTTTGTTGAAGAATTTCTTCTCCATCTGAACGAAAGCAAAGTAGTTGGTTCCTCGATGATCGCCATATAATTCACTGCCAACGATGGATGTCATAGTACCTAAGCCAGTGCTCAGCGACAGGTTGTTTTTAAATTTTTGGCTAAAGGAATACTCGCCGTAGTAGAGGTCGGCGATGGACTGCTGTTTGGAATCGTTTTCGTTGTTGGCTCTAAAGAATCGTCCACGCAGTTTTTGTGTGGAGCCATTCTTCGCCATATAGGTTACATGCGGATCGATGGAGGTGCGCGTGGTGATGTAGTTGCTTAGCGTTGTGCTTGGGGTATCAATGCCTCCAAGCGGTTTGTAAGCGCCGCTGCTGTCGTTTAGCCAAATAAGAAAATTGCCACCGCGCGACTTGCTGGTGGATGCGTTGATGCCGGCCGAGAGTCCTTCTATTTGCTTGAAGTGGTAGTTGGTATTGATGTTCACACGCACCCTTTGTTCCTGCTCTCCTTGTCTATATCCTTGATCCAAAAAGGCGTTACCACCTGTCACAAGGTCGAGTTGGCCAATGCGGCGACAATCGGAGAAGCTGGTTCCGCTGTAGATGGGGTTGGCGTTTTTCCACCAGCGCAGCTCGGGTCTTTTTGGGGTATCGTAGACACCACTGAAAAAATGAACGCTGCTTCTTGGCTCCGAGGTAGGCTGCGCCGTCCGCATGTTGATGACGCCGTTTAGCGCAGAAGAGCCGAAGAGGGCGGAGGAAGCGCCTTTGATAATCTCTACTTGTTCAATATTCTCTGTGGGCAGGAAGCTCCACTTCACATCGCCAGCGTCGGCGGTAAGCATCGGCAAATCATCCACCAAAAGCAAAACACGGCTGCCGGCGCCGTATGAAAACCCGCTGCCACCGCGGATGCTGACATTGCCATCCATAACATTAACGCCAGGAACTTGGTCGATAGCGGTTTCCATGTTGGTGGTATTGTTTCGTTGGATTAAAGCGGGTTTGAGCACCTCCATCGAAACGGTGGTTTCCTCGATGCGTTGTTCAAAACGAGAGGCGCTGACAACCACAGTCTCGAGCTC
>CANFOZ010000018.1 GCA_947448795.1 Bacteroidota bacterium | reverse complement strand
CAGACAGTGCAATGGTTATTAAGTATAAAAAAGACCTTGCCGAAGCTTATGATTATCTAGGTAACTATTTTGTGCAGAAAGACGATATGACATCGGCGAAGACCTTTTTTACCAAGTTATTGGAAATTGATCCTGAAAACAAAAACGCCAAGACTGCTCTCGGTCGCAAGTAAATGGTGTTTTTTGATTCAAAAAGAAGGGCTATTAGTTAATTTAAAAGATTTTACGACCTTTGCATCCCTTTTTAACTGTTTTCGTGCGTCGAATCAGTTAGAAAGGGCTGATTTTTTATATACAAGATATTGATTATTAACCACTTAGTTTAGAAAAAGACGAATTCGTTACATTATGGAAAATTTCTCGACCCTTATCTACGCAATCATTGCCATTGCCTTAGTTGCCTTAGTTTTTTCATACATCAAGGCTACATGGATCAACAAGCAGGATGCCGGTAACGACCGGATGAAGAAGATTGCTGGCTATATTGCTACCGGTGCAATGTCCTTCTTAAAGACAGAATATAAAGTGCTTGCTATATTTGGTGCTTTGGTAGCGGTATTGTTATCACTAACCGCCAATCCTGAATCATCTCATGCATTAATCGGCTTAGCTTTCGTGATGGGTGCATTCCTTTCGGCTTTTGCCGGTTTTATCGGAATGCGCGTTGCCACAAAAGCAAATGTGCGTACCACGCAAGCCGCTCGTACTAGTCTTTCTAAGGCTTTGGATATTTCCTTTGCCGGTGGTAGCGTTATGGGTGTTAGCGTAGCGGCACTTGGCGTATTGGGACTTAGTATTTTGTTTTTGTTGTTCCAAAACATGTTCAATGCTGAAGGAACGCACATGCAGCGTGTGCTGGAAGTGCTTACTGGCTTCTCTTTAGGTGCTGAAAGTATTGCCTTGTTTGCGCGTGTAGGTGGAGGTATTTTTACCAAGGCAGCCGATGTTGGTGCTGACTTAGTAGGTAAAGTGGAAGCAGGTATTCCTGAGGATGATCCTCGTAACCCTGCTGTTATCGCTGATAACGTGGGTGACAACGTAGGTGATGTGGCTGGTATGGGTGCCGATTTATTCGGTTCTTATGTGAGCACTATTCTAGCTACGATGGTTCTTGGTGCAACGGTTATCACGGTTGATAATTACGGCGGAATTGCTCCGGTATTATTACCGTTGGGTATTGCCGCTATTGGCTTGGTGTTTTCAATCTTAGGTTCTTTTGTGGTACGCATCTCTGAAACTGGCGATCCTCAGAAAGCGCTTAACCGTGGTAACTTCGTTTCGATAGCATTAACCATTGTAGGTTCATACTTTTTAATCCAATATTTGGTTCCAGGTACATTCACCGTTAGTGGCTCCACCTTTGAGTCTATTCATATATTCTATTCGGTTATTGTAGGTCTTGTGGTTGGTTTCTTGATGAGCATCATCACCGAGTTCTATTGTGCCATGGGTAAAAGGCCTGTTGTTATGATTGCAAAACAATCGATCTCAGGCGCTGCTACAAACATCATTGCAGGACTTAGTGTTGGTATGATGTCTACCGCTATGCCAATGATTGTATTGTCTTTTGGTATTGTTGCTTCTTACACACTCGCCGGCATTTACGGTGTGGCTATTGCTGCTACCGGAATGATGGCAACTACGGCTATTCAGTTGGCTATTGATGCTTTTGGTCCGATTGCCGATAATGCGGGTGGCATTGCCGAAATGAGTGCCCTTCCTAAAGAAGTGCGCGAAAAAACAGACATTTTAGATTCGGTTGGTAACACAACTGCTGCAATTGGTAAAGGATTCGCTATTGCTTCAGCGGCATTAACTTCTTTATCTCTTTTTGCGGCTTTCATGTCGATTACAAAAATTACGGTTATCAATATTTCGGATGCACGCGTGTTGGCTGGTCTTTTCATCGGCGGCATGATTCCATTCCTTTTCTCTGCCTTAGCGATGCGCGCTGTTGGTTCGGCTGCAAATGCGATGGTTGAAGAGGTTCGCCATCAGTTTAAAACAATTGTTGGCTTGCTTGAAGGTAAAGAAGGCGTAGAGCCGGATTACGACAAGTGTATTCAAATTTCCACCAATGCGGCTATACGTCAAATGATGTTGCCTGGTGCTTTGGCATTAATTTCCCCCGTGGTAATCGGCTTTATGGCCGGCCCAGAAGTATTGGGCGGTGCGCTTGCTGGTATCACCTTAACGGGAGTATTGATGGCTATCTTCCAATCGAACGCTGGTGGTGCTTGGGACAATGCGAAGAAATCTTTTGAGAAAGGGGTGGAGATTAACGGAAAGATGCACTACAAAGGGTCTGATGCGCATAAGGCATCTGTTACTGGTGACACCGTTGGCGATCCATTCAAAGACACGTCTGGTCCATCCATGAACATCCTTATCAAATTAACATCTATAGTGGCTTTGGTAATTGCGCCTTATTTGGTGGTTATGTATCCTCCAAAGGCAAAAGCCGAGAACCAAACGGAGCAAGCTGCACCAGCAGTTGTTCAGCCTGCAGTCGTTGATACGCTTTCGGTTCATTAATATCCGTATATTTCTTCGGTAAACTTAATCTCAACCCCATGAACAGACTTTGGCGCAAAAAATCCATTCATCTGTTGATGAATGAGGCGGACGATTCCGAGAAAGGTTTAAAAAGAACACTTACAGCCACGGCGCTTATCGCTTTGGGTATTGGTGCAATTATCGGCGCCGGACTCTTTGTTCGAACGGCTGCTGCTGCTGCTAATAACGCCGGACCTGCTGTAGCGCTTGGATTTGTAGTTGCCGGTATCGGCTGCGCCTTAGCTGGCTTATGCTATGCCGAGTTTGCCTCTATGATTCCGATTGCGGGTAGCGCTTACACCTATTCGTATGCTACCATGGGCGAGTTAGTAGCTTGGATCATCGGCTGGGATCTTATTTTGGAATATGCCTTGGGTGCTGCAACGGTAAGTATTGCTTGGAGCGAATACCTCAATAAATTATTGGGTTATTTTAACTTGCAAGTGCCCTATGCATGGAGTCACTCGCCTTTTGAAAAAATAGTTGACCCAATAACACACATAACATCACAAGGCATTATGAATGTGCCTGCTTTAGTGATTGTATTTCTGCTTTCCTTATTGCTTGTTCGTGGAATGCGTGAATCTGCCTTGGTGAACAATTTGATTGTGATAACCAAAGTAGCGATTGTGCTTTTGTTTATCACGCTGGGATGGCATTTTATGAATCCGTTGAATCATACGCCATTCATTCCTGAAGCATCCATTTATACCGATTCTCAGGGTGTTGATCATAATTTTGGCGGCATCATGGGTATTTTAGGTGCTGCAGGTGTTGTGTTCTTTGCTTTCATTGGCTTTGATGCTGTTTCAACGGCTGCGCAGGAAGCAAAAAATCCTAAAAAAGACATGCCTATTGGAATTCTGGGTTCTTTGGCATTTTGTACTATCCTATATATTTTGTTCGCCTATGTTTTAACTGGTGTGGCTCATTATACCGATTTTAGGGGCGAAGGCAAGGAGGCATCCGTTGCTTTTGCTATACAAAAATACATGCTGGGCTACGGTTGGTTGGCCAAGTTGGTAACGGTGGCTATTTTAGCTGGATTCTCTTCGGTGATTCTAGTTATGTTAATGGGGCAATCGCGTGTGTTTTATTCGATGAGCAAAGATGGTCTCGTTCCGCAGGTTTTCTCGGAGGTGCATCCTAAATACAGAACGCCTTATAAATCGAACTATCTCTTTTTTGTGTTTGTAGGTCTTTTTGCCTCGTTTGTTCCAGGGGATATAGTTGGTGATATGACAAGCATAGGAACCTTATTTGCCTTTATCCTGGTGTGTGCTGGCGTTTGGATCATGCGTATCAAGCATCCGGAGTTGCCGCGTGGCTTTAAAACGCCGTTGGTTCCTTTGGTGCCTATTCTTGGGATAATCGTTTGTGGAGCCATGATCTATGGATTAGGCGCAGCAAACTGGATTCGCCTAGGGGTTTGGATGGCTATCGGATTTATTTTCTATTTCACGTATAGCATCAATAAAAGCAAGCTGAATAAGTAAGTTTTGTTATTCTGTTTATAAAAGTCCGGGCTTGCTCGGACTTTTTTTTGCATAAAAAATTTATTTTTATTCAGCATTCGCAAAAGTTTTACACCTTTGCATTGAATTTATAGCGCTCGCGATAGCCTGACCCTCCTTGTCCCAGCATACACATCATAGTAAAATAACCGCCGCTGGTTTGTTGGTATCCTTAGGTATCATCTACGGCGACATCGGCACATCGCCCTTGTATGTGCTTGATTCTATTGCCGGCAATAAGCCGATTGAAAGTGCTGTTATACTTGGAGCACTCTCGCTTATTTTCTGGACACTCACTTTCCAGACTACCCTTAAGTACATCGTTCTAACCTTGCAAGCCGATAACCACGGTGAAGGAGGAATCTTTTCGCTGTATGCTTTGGTTCGCAGTAAAGGACCAAAATGGCTTATTTTTCCTGCAATCCTAGGAGGTAGTGCCTTGTTGGCAGATGGTATTATCACACCGCCAATATCTGTGTCTTCTGCTATCGAAGGCTTGCGTATCCTAAATCCGCAAATCAACACCATACCTATTGTCATTGCAATTATTACGGCGCTGTTTTTAATTCAGCGCATGGGAACTGATATCGTAGGTAAGTTTTTCGGTCCTGTTATGATGGTTTGGTTTCTCATGATTGGGATGATGGGCTTTGCTTCGTTGAGTTTGCATCCGGATATTTTTAAGGCCTTGAATCCGCAGTATGGAATTGCCTTGTTGATTAAGCACCCTGGCGGCTTTTGGTTGCTGAGTTCGGTGTTTCTTTGCACCACAGGTGCCGAGGCCTTGTATTCCGACCTAGGACACTGCGGTCGCGCCAATATCCGCGTATCGTGGATTTTTGTGAAAGCCATGCTTTTGCTTAGTTACTTTGGTCAAGGAGCCTGGCTACTGTCGCAGCAAGGCGCTTCTATCGGTGACCTAAATCCGTTTTATGAAATCATGCCGAAGTGGTTTCTGCTTCCCGGCATCATGATCTCGACTACCGCTACAGTTGTAGCAAGTCAGGCATTAATCAGTGGCTCATTTACTCTGATCAACGAAGCCATTCGACTTAATTTTTGGCCTCGTGTGCGAATAAAAAACCCAACTAATTTTCGTGGACAGCTTTATGTGCCTTCGATGAATTGGATGCTTTTGGCTGGATGCATAGCTGTCGTTTTGTATTTCAAAGAGAGTGCTAATATGGAAGCGGCCTATGGCTTGGCTATTGTTTTAGCCATGATCATGACTACGACCTTGTTAGTTTTTTATCTACACATGAAAAAAGTTCCTGTATGGATAATTGCAATCTGTGTATCCATTTATGTGTTCATTGAAGGAGCTTTCATGGTAGCCAATATGGCCAAGTTTGTTCATGGTGGATGGATAACTCTTTTGATTGCAGGAACGATCGTGAGCACGATGTTCATCTATTACAAAGCGCGTAAAATTCGGAATAAGTATTTGGAGTTTGTTCCCGTGGCTGGCTATATCCCGCATTTACTGCAGTTAAGCGAGGATGCTAGCCAAGAAAAATTCGCAAGCAACTTGGTGTATCTAACAAGCGCTGATCAAAAAGATGAGTTGGAGGCGCGTGTGCTTTATTCTCTTTTTCATGGTAAAGCCAAGAAAGCGGATACGTATTGGTTTGTCCATATCAATGTAGTGGATGAGCCGTATGCGATGAGCTACGACATCATTGAAATTGTTCCTGACAAGGTAATCAAAGTCGATTTTAGTTTGGGTTTTCGTTTAGAACCAAGGGTTGGTCATCTGTTTAACAGGGTTCAGGAAGATCTAGTGATGCTTCATAAAAAAGAAGTCGTTGGTGATTTTCGATTTGTTGTTTTGGATGCCGATGTGCGATCATCCTTGCCTGGTCTTGGCTTTATTGAAAAATTTGTAATACGGATTCATAGTATTATCAAAAAGTTTAGCCTAACCGATAGAGAGGCTTTTGGCTTGAAAAATGAAATCGTTTTTGGCGAGAAAATTTCCCTCTTGATTGGCTCAGGCGATCTTTTGAAGCCCTGATTTTTTTAAAAATAATAGTGTAACTTCACATCTCATGTTTACTCTACCTCTTTTCTTAAACCTCGGTGGCGGCGAAGTTTTCGTCATTGTTCTTGTTGTTGTAATGCTCTTTGGTTCAAAGCAGATTCCTGAAATTGCCCGCGGTTTGGGAAAGGGTATGCGTGAGGTAAAAGATGCTATGAATGGCGTTGAAACCGAGATTCGAAGGGAAATTACGAAGGTGGAGAAAGATGTTCATAGCGCTACTAAAATAGAAGATCAGAAGCCTGAATAATTGATGTCGAGCGAATTCCTATTCACCCTAGTCTTTTTTCTGCTGATTGGTGTCTTGCTCGTTTTTGACCTTGGTTTTTTTAATAAAAAAGACCATGTTATAAGCAATCGAGAGGCCTTTGGTTGGACTGTTTTATGGGTTTTTATTGCTTTTTGCTGGTACAGCTTTCTTGCACTAAAAGGCGAACTGTTACATTCGATAGATTCCATTGAAAAACTGCGGGTTGTTAGCGCGCACTTTCATCAAGATGTGAATATCCTTCCAGATAACCTCGAGGCAAGCTTAGCGCATTATAGGAGCATTCTTTCAATGGAGTATTTAACGGGTTATCTAGTTGAATATTCGCTATCCATTGATAACATCTTTGTAATGATTCTTGTTTTCTCTGCTTTCGGTGTAGAGAAACGTTATTATCATCGGGTATTGTTTTGGGGTATACTTGGTGCGGTGGTTTTTCGATTGATTTTTATTTTCGCCGGCGCTTATCTAATCAGTCGCTTTGGATGGATTCTCTATGTTTTTGCGGCCTTTCTTATTTTCACTGGGGTTCGCATGTTTCTTACTCGGAATAAGGAAGAAGAGCTAGATGTTGCGAATCACCCGGTTGTTAAATTGAGTGGCCGGTTTTTTAGGGTTACGAAAGATTTTGTTGGAAGCCGTTTCTTTGTGAAAAAGGACGGGCTTTCTTACATAACGCCCTTGCTTATTGTTTTGTTGATCATCGAGTTCACCGACATAATTTTTGCAGTCGATTCGATCCCAGCCATCTTTGCTGTTACAAAGGATCCATACATTGTCTTTTTCTCTAATATTTTTGCGATACTAGGGCTTCGCACCTTATTCTTTTTGCTCATCAACGTGATGGATAAAATGCGCTTTTTTAAACACGGACTTTCTTTCCTGCTTGTGTTTATTGGTTTAAAGATGATCTTCAACGATTGGCTTCACGAGCACGGATTCAGCAGTGTGCAGACCTTGCTTGTTATTATTGCGATCCTTGGTATGAGCGTAATTAGCTCCTTGCTCTTTCCTGCGCCGCAGGAAAATTAATGATGGTATTTCTCGTTCTTGAGGATAGACATCGCTCTGTAAATCTGTTCCGTTAGAAAAAAGCGCGCCATTTCGTGGGTGAAAGTCATGGGTGATAATGAAAGCACGAGGTTAGCTTTATTACGAACCGATTCATCTAAACCATACGATCCTCCGATAACAAAAGCGACGGATCGGGTGCTGGCAATCATGAGTTTTCTTAACTGTTCGGCGAAAACTTCCGAGCCCATGGTTTTTCCGCGTTCATCCAGCACGATGCAATAATCAACGCCTTCTAGTTTTTGAAAAATCAGCTCGGCTTCTAATTTAACCGATTGGTCGGGGCGAGCGCTTTTTGCTGCACGCGGCGGTTTTATAATATCGGTGGAATAGGGAATATAGTGCTGCAGTCGTTTCTCGAAAAGAAGAGTTCCTTCCTTTAGATGCGCTTGCTGCAGGTCGCCAACGGCGATAAGTTTGATTTTCATTTTATTTACAAATCAAAAGTACTGAATGTAGGTGGAAAGAGGGAATTGCTGTGAGCAAAAGAAAAATTTCTTTTGCCCTCTTTTTCAGGTAATATTTGTTACTTTGTGCTTCCTTCCAGTCGAAGCTTGTGGGTGTTTTAATTAAACAAAATGAAAAAAACAATTGTCTTTGCTTTTGCCTTCTTGTTTGCCATGATGGTGTTGGCATCAACTGTTTACGATGAGGTGAATGCCGCATTCTCCGCCGGAAGCACAGAGAAGTTGTCTGCCTTATTATCCTCCAACGTGGATTTGACACTTCTTACCTCTGAGGGAAAGTATAGCAAAGTACAAGCCCAGCAGATTATTAAAAACTTTTTTGCGCAGCATCCACCAGCTTTCTTTAAAATCCAACATCAGGGCTCGTCTAAGGATGGATCGATGTATGGTATCGGTTTATACAAAGACAACAAAGGCGAGGCTTTTCGAATCTATTTCGTTTTAAAGCAGCTCAATGGGCAGAATTTGATTCGGGAAATTCGTTTCGAAAAAGAATAATTCCTGTATGAAGTATCCAGCTCCTTTCGATCCAGAATCCTTTATTCGCAGTGCCTTGCAAGAGGATGTTGGCGATGGTGATCACACCTCCAATGCTTGCATTCCTGCTAATGCAATGGGGGCAGCGCGATTGTTGGTCAAGCAAGCCGGTGTAATAGCCGGTGTTGATTTAGCGATTCGAATCATCAAGCAAGTCGACAAAGGCATGAAGGTGAAGGTGATGATCAAAGACGGTACTCTCGTGAAGCCAGGCGATATCGTTTTTACAGTGCATGGTTCGGAACGCTCTATTTTAATGGCTGAGCGTTTACTGCTTAACTGTATGCAGCGCATGAGCGGCATTGCCACTAAAACGGCGGACCTTGTTGCGATGATCAAAGGCACTGGCGCCAAACTGTTAGATACCCGCAAGACCACTCCCGGCTTTCGAGCTTTAGAAAAAATGGCTGTGGTTTTAGGTGGTGGGTATAATCATCGATTTGGCCTGTACGATATGATCTTAGTAAAGGACAATCATGTCGATTTTGCCGGAGGCATCGATAAAGCCTTAGATGGCGTAAAGAAGCTCAATGCGAAACGCAAGAAAAAGCTCAAAGTAGAAATAGAGGCAAGAACGATAGCTGAAGTGCAGCAAATTTTAAAGCACGGTTATGCTGATCGTATTCTGTTGGATAACTTCACGCCAGCTGAACTAAAGAAAGCGGTGAAAATAATTGGTACAAGCATGGCAACCGAAGCGTCTGGGAATATCAATACTTCGAATATTAAAGACTATGCCCGCTGCGGAGTAAACTTTATTTCAGTAGGTGCCTTAACACATTCATACCAAAGTTTAGATCTTAGTTTAAAAGCCATTTCTGTTTCCTGATTGAAAAAGATCAAAGCATTTCTTCTTCACAACCCGCCTATTTCATGGCTCATTGCTTGGAGCAAGACACTCGTGTTGCCTGGTTTCGACGGAATGCCTGTATACGATGTCGCTGATTTTTTTGTGCACGGCATTCGAAAAGGAGCCGTTACGATGCGTGCTTCTGCATTGGCCTATAGTTTCTTTATGGCCATTTTCCCTTCCGTGATCTTCCTGTTTACGTTGATTCCATATATCCCAATCAAAGGCTTTCAAGACGAGTTGCTTATTTTCATTAGAGATTTTTTGCCAAAGAGCGCCTATGCTGCAACGATAGATACCATTGAGGATATCATTAAACACCAACGCGGCGGATTGCTTTCCTTTGGTTTTCTCTCTGCCATGTATTTCTCCACCAATGGAATTAACGCCATGATGAAGAGTTTCAATCAGACGGTGCACAGTATCGAAACTCGTCCTGAGTGGCAGCAGCGTCTTATTTCCATCATGCTTACGCTACTTATTGCGTTCTTAGTCATTCTGTCTGTTTCGCTCATCATTTTTTCAGAGTTCGGGTTTCACTATTTGGTTAAAATTCATTGGCTTAAGAGCAAGGTAACTTATCAAATTCTGCTTGTGGGTAAATGGCTTATTATTCTAGCCCTGTTTTTTATAGCGATCTCTTTTCTATACTATTGGGGGCCTGCTAAACGAAAGCGCTATCGCTTCGTGTCGGCAGGTTCAACCCTAGCAACGGTACTTACAATCGTAATATCCATCGGCTTCGCCTACTTCGTGAACAACTTTGGTAGCTACAACAAACTATACGGCTCGATTGGCTCGCTCATCGTCATCATGTTGTGGATTTACTTCAATTCATTAGTGCTATTAATAGGGTTTGAACTGAACGCCAGTATAGACAACGCCGGTGTGGTTATTAAAAAACCGAAACCGAAGTCGAAGCTTTTTTCAATACTAAAAGGGTAATACCACCGTTTCAACTATCTTGAAAAGAGCAATAGTATCCGTTACCAACGATTTGGTCACCGACCAGCGTGTGCATCGAACCACCACGGCTTTGCTGGAGGCAGGATATGCCGTTACGTTGGTGGGTAGGATGCGCAAAAGTAGCCTTGCTTTTTCGATGCATGGGGTAGAGGCGGTAAGGATGAATTTATTTTTTGAAAAAGGCGTCCTGTTCTATGCCGAATACAACATGCGTTTGTTTTTCTTTTTGTTGAGTCATCGTTCGGAGCTCTTGTTTTCCAATGACTTAGATACCTTGCTGCCGAATTTCCTCGTAGCTCGTTTTAGGCAATGCCTACTTATCTACGACACCCACGAGTATTTTACTGGTGTTCCTGAACTGATGGGGAGGCCCTTTGTTCAAGGTGTTTGGAAGCGGCTAGAGGCATGGATATTCCCGCGTTTGAAAAAGGTGATTACGGTAAACGACTCCATCGCTGCACTTTACTTTAAGGACTATGGCACTCGTCCTGCAGTTGTAAGGAATGTGCCTATGAAAAGCGAGCCGACATCCATAAAAAACAAAGCCGATTTTGGTATTCAGCAAACCATGAAGGTTATTCTTTATCAAGGAGCTGGTATAAATATCGATCGCGGCTTGGAAGAAGCGATACAAGCCATGGCTTTTCTCGAAGGCGTTGTATTGCTGATTGTGGGTGGTGGCGATGTCTTGGAACAGCTGAAGGCCGATGTGATTCGCTTAGGGTTCTCTGATAAAGTTGTATTTGCAGGAAAGGTTTCGCCTCAAGAACTACGCAGCATAACGCCCATAGCCAATCTTGGACTCTGTATCGATAAAGACACCAATGTCAACTACCGTTTTAGTTTGCCGAATAAATTGTTCGATTACATTCACGCTGGTGTGCCTGTTTTAGCATCTAGATTGCCAGAAGTGGAGCGCATCGTTAGTGAATACGAGGTAGGTGCTTTTATTGAATCACATAAGCCTAAGCACATCGCCGATTGCATTCAAGCCCTGTTAGTCAACCAAGATTTGATGCAACGGTATTCACAAAACTGTATCCAAGCGGCAGAAGTATTAAACTGGGATAAGGAAAAAAAACGCTTGTTGCAAATCATCAACTCATAAATGGAAAAGCATCTGCACATTCTTTCCTTTGATGTTCCGTACCCTGCTGATTATGGTGGTGTGATAGATGTTTTTTTTAAGCTTAAAGAATTACACGCACAAGGCGTGAAACTTCATCTGCATGCCTTTGAATATGGTCGTGAACGGTCTTTGGAGTTAGACAAAGTTTGTGCTTCGGTGCATTATTACAAACGCGACACCTCCCTTTTGAAGCACCTTTCATTCCTTCCATATATTGTGGCTTCTCGCAATTCGCAAAGTTTAATAAAGCGCTTGTTAGAAGATGATTATCCGATTCTCATGGAAGGGATGCATACCACGGTATTGCTGCTTGATAAGCGTTTCGCTAAGCGCCGTTTGATTTATCGGGAGAGCAATATCGAACATCAATATTATGCGCAGCTTGTAAAAAGAGAGACGCATTGGTTAAAAAAACTTTTCTTCAGCATCGAAGCATGGAAGCTCAAGCAGTATGAGCCACACCTTCAGAAGGCAAGCATGGCCTTGGTTGTGTCAACAACCGATACCCATTATTTGCAAAGCAAGTACCCTGACTTAGCGAGTCATTATTTGCCTTCTTTTCATCCTAGCGAGTTCACACTAAAGGAGGACGTTAAGGAGCCCTATATTTTGTTTCATGGCAATCTGAGTGTAGCTGAAAATGCCGACGCTGCGATTTTTCTTGCCGCCGTTTTAAAAGAGACACCGTATCGTTTTGTGCTTGCAGGCAAGCATCCCCGAATAGATTTAATTCGCTTGGTAAAATCGGCACCGAACATCAAACTCGTTTGCGATCCGGATGATGCGACCATGCAGTCTTTAGTGAGTAAAGCGCAGGTTAATCTATTGTATACAGCAGAGCCGGCTGGATTAAAATTGAAGCTGCTGAACGTGCTCTTCAACGGTGGACATGTAGTGTGCAATGATGCCATGTTAGTGGGCACAGGCTTGGAGGCATTGTGTCATCTTGCCAACAACGAAGCACAATTGAAGCATACGCTAAACGAATTGATGCAAGTGTCTTTTAACAAGGAATCTTGGAATGCAAGAAAGCAGCTTTTGTATCCTCGCTTTTCAAACGAAGCGAATGCACACCAATTAATCGAACTTGTTTTTGGAGCTAATTAGCTTCGCTGACCGTCAAATAGCTGCCCGCCCTCGCAGCGGATTACGCGGCCTGGAAATTTTTCAAGCAAGGAGTAGTTGTGAGTAGCCATCACCACAGCCCTGCCGCTTTTTGAAATATCAAACAGCAGATTCATGATGTCGTCGGAGGTTTCTGGGTCGAGGTTGCCAGTAGGTTCGTCAGCAAGAATTACCTCCGGATCGTTTAATAGCGCGCGCGCTATGCCAACACGCTGTTGTTCGCCACCCGAAAGCTCATGCGGCATCTTGAAGCCCTTGGTTGACAAATGTGTTTTATCGAGCACATCCTGAATGCGCTTTTGCATGTCCTGCTCGTTTTTCCAGCCCGTGGCTTTGAGTACGAAGGATAAATTTTCACTTACGCTGCGGTCGGTGAGCAATTGAAAATCCTGGAATACAATGCCTAATTTTCTGCGCAAAAAGGGGATGTCTTTTTCTTTTAGTTTGGCGAGGTCAAACTCAGAGATAGCACCGGTGCCACTCTGAATATGCAGTTCGCCATACAAGGTTTTTAGCAAGCTGCTTTTGCCAGTGCCAGTGCGCCCGATGAGGTAAACAAACTCGCCCTTGTCGATGGTGAGGTTGATGTTGTTTAGTACAAGGTTGTTTTGTTGAAAAATGCTTACGCCCTGCAATTGAATGATTGTATCGAGTCCCACGGAGCTAGGTATTTATAAAATAAGAGGTGATTACTTTAATCCTTCACAAAGAAACATAAAAAAGCCATCAAGCATACCAGGTATTAGACGAAGAAGCCAACTATCTTGTGTTGAAAACGGCGAAGCCTATTGAAATAAATCAGGAGCAATTCAAAGCTATACTGCAGGCGCATTTTGCGTTTCTTGATTTGCAGCTTGTGCGGCCTTTAATTCTTCATAGAAAGTAGCAGCTGTTACTTGCATAAATGGCACTAGCCAGAAGATGCCAATTCCGAGGGTTAAAATACAAAGAAGGAGAAGACCGAAAAAGCGTAAAAGCATAGTGAAGTATTGCATTTTGTAACCATCCATCATCGCTTTGCTTTTATCTATTGCCTCCATAGGTCCGATGTTTGGGTTGTCGGCCAGGATGTATAGAGTTTGTGCATAGGATATTGCTGCAACGATGCCCGGAACAATCAAAAGTAAAAGCCATAGAATTGTAAAAAGCGTGGTCAGGAGATAGGCGCCTAATGCTGTGCCGAAATTTTGAAAGCCTTCAAAAAGTTGATTCAGCTTTGCTTCCCCGTTGCGCACAATGGTAAGCGCAAACAGTGCTAATCCCAGTCCAAGTGGTCCAGTTATAATCAGAGAGCCCAAGGCGCCCGCTTTGGGTATGACTTGTATACCGCCAATAATTAGCATGTAAACAACAGTAGTTCCAATTGCCAAGCCCCATTTTCCTTTGAGCGATTCGCGAGACATTTTAATAATTGTTGCATTGTCTTTCATAATGGATGTTTTTTCAAAGATAGTATTTTTATAACGCGCTGTTTATATTGATTCGAGCTTAAATTTGCGCGTTGCCATTTCTTCGATCGACTTGCCAATGGATAGGCAAGCGGTGGCAGCAGGTGAAGGTGCATTTAACACATGGATCGCATTGCCGTGGTATTCAATCTTGAAATCGTCTAGCATTTCGCCTTGCGCAGATAGCGCCATAGCACGAACACCGCTTCTGCTAGCGATGATGTCTTCGTCTTGCAGTGTTGGTATCAAGGTGCGCAGTCGTTTTAGGAAAAAGGATTTTGAGAAAGCGCCGCGGTACTCGTCGATGCCGAATTTCATGTTTTTGGCAAAAAATTTCCAAGTGCCACCAAAAGAGAAGGCCTCGGCTGTGTCGCGCAAACTGAAAGCTGTTTTTCCATAGCCCTCGCGTTTAAAAACAAAGACCGCATTCGGGCCGCATTCAACGCCACCGTGTATCATGCGCGTAAAATGCACTCCAAGAAAGGGATATTTGGGATTTGGCACGGGATACACCAAGTGGCGAACCTTCTTCATTCCAGTATCGGTGAGGTCGTAATAATCGCCACGGAAGCCAACAATGGCGGCATCTGTGGTGGCACCTTCTTTCTTTGCAAGGCGGTCGCTTTGCAAGCCTCCGCAAGTAACGATGTAGCGAGCTGTGAATGTTCCTTTATTCGTTATAATGTCGGTTTGTTCGCCACGATGCACAAAATCCTTGGCTTCTGTTGACAGAAATACCTTGCTGCCTATAAAGCGGGATACAAACAGTTCGGCAAGCTTTTCAGTGACGCCAGGGAAATCAATAATGCCTGTGCACCCAACGCGTATACCGGCAATGCCTTTAACAAAGGGCTCAATGTCGTGGATGCCTTGAGCGTCGATCAGTTCGAGGTCTTCGACCCCGTTAGCGAGTCCGTTTGCATATACTTTGCGCATGTGCGCCAACTCGCTTTCTTCGGTAGCCACAATGAGTTTGCCGCAGATGTCATGAGCGATGCGGTGCTCCTTGGCAAAAGCCACCAATTCGCGACGTCCTTCAACGCAGTTGCGCGCTTTTTCGGAGCCCGGCTTATAGTAGATGCCCGAGTGGATGACGCCTGAGTTGTGGCCCGTTTGATGTGCTGAAACACGATCTTCTTTTTCAAGCACAGCCACTTTAAGATGCGGGTGACGCAGGTTGATTTTATAAGCCGCAGCTAGTCCAACGCAACCACCTCCAACAACGATAATATCAAAGCTTTGTTCCATGTATACTTTGGGATTTAGAAAAACAAGCAAAGGGCTTGTTATCAAAGATTTTGCAAAGATAGGATAGGCAGTGATATCTTGTAAAAAAATGGCGACTTGCTTTTGTTTAATCTGCGCTTTTGAGAAAGCTGATCAAAATCTTGTTTTATTGAATAAAAAAGGGCTTTTTATGATACTTATCAACAAGGTCTTTTTTTACTTCAAAAAATAGTTGTTTTGACTAATTTTGCCAAAAGATTTAATTTAAAAATACATTCTATGTCACAACATACACACGGACATCCAACAGGCGGCGAAGGCAAGTGCCCTTTCACTGGAGGAGCAGTAAAACAAGCAGCCGGCAGCGGCACAGGCAATCGCGACTGGTGGCCTAATCAGTTAAAGCTGAACATCCTTCGTCAGCATTCTAGTTTATCCAATCCGATGGGAAAGGGATTCGATTATGCTAAAGAATTTAAAAGCCTTGATCTGGCTGCTGTGAAAACAGACATCGTAGCGCTGATGACCAAGTCGCAAGAATGGTGGCCAGCCGATTATGGCCATTACGGTCCTTTCTTCATTCGTATGGCTTGGCACAGCGCAGGTACGTATCGCATCAGTGACGGTCGCGGTGGGGCAGGCAATGGTACGCAGCGTTTTGCGCCGCTCAACAGCTGGCCCGACAACACCAATTTGGATAAAGCACGTTTGTTGCTTTGGCCTATCAAACAAAAATATGGCACAAAGATTTCGTGGTCAGATTTGATGATCTTAGCTGGTAACTGCGCACTTGAATCCATGGGTTTTAAAACCTTTGGCTTTGCAGGTGGACGTGCCGATGTTTGGGAGCCGGAGCAAGATATTTATTGGGGATCTGAAGCGGAATGGTTGGCTGATAAGCGATATACTGGAGACCGTGAATTGGAAAACCCGCTTGCCGCTGTGCAGATGGGGCTTATCTATGTAAACCCACAAGGTCCTAACGGTAATCCTGATCCCTTGGCTTCAGCGCGCGATATTCGTGAGACCTTTGGTCGTATGGCAATGAACGACGAAGAAACCGTTGCGCTCATCGCTGGTGGTCACACCTTTGGCAAAACACACGGTGCTGCTGATCCTGGTAAATATGTGGGCCCAGAACCAGCCGCTGCAAGTATAGAAGAGCAAGGCTTAGGTTGGAAAAACACCCACGGCTCAGGTAATGGTGTAAATACCATTACTAGCGGACTCGAAGGAGCATGGACCACGACGCCAACCAAATGGAGCAACAATTACTTTGAAAACCTGTTTAACTACGAATGGGAATTAACAAAGAGTCCTGCTGGTGCCCATCAGTGGAAGCCGAAAGGCAATGCCGGTTCGGGTTCTGTGCCTGATGCGCACGATCCTGCGCAACGTCATGCACCAATGATGCTGACTACCGATTTGGCGCTGCGGATTGATCCCGCCTACGAAAAGATTTCTCGTCGGTTTTTTGAACACCCAGACCAATTTGCAGATGCATTCGCTCGTGCTTGGTTTAAGCTAACGCACCGCGATATGGGGCCACGAGCTCGCTATCTTGGGGCTGAAGTGCCTGCAGAAGTGTTGATCTGGCAAGATCCAATTCCAGCCGTTTCTCATCCTATTATAGATGCGACAGACATCGCTGCTTTGAAAACAAAAATCATGGCTTCAGGCCTGTCTGTTGCTCAGTTGGTTTCTACCGCCTGGGCTTCTGCCTCTACGTTCCGTGGGTCCGACAAGCGCGGCGGTGCTAATGGCGCTCGTTTGCGTCTTGCCCCTCAGAAATACTGGGCGGTGAATAACCCAACACAACTCAGTTCGGTGTTGGATGCGCTTGAAGCGATTCAGAACGAATTCAACGCAGCTCAGTCAAGTGGCAAGATGGTATCGATGGCTGATCTTATCGTTTTAGCTGGATGTGCAGCCATTGAACACGCGGCTAAACAAGGTGGCCACGCTGTAACTGTGCCATTCACCCCAGGACGTGCCGATGCTCGTCAGGCCGATACCGATGTTGACTCTGTTGCTGTGCTTGAGCCAGAAGCTGACGGCTTCCGTAATTATGCAAAAACACGTTTCACCGTTTCAGCTGAGGAGATGCTGGTTGACAAGGCGCAACTGTTAACCTTGAATGCACCAGAAATGACCGCATTGATAGGTGGTATGCGTGTATTGAATGCAAATTTTGATGGTTCGAAGCACGGTGTATTTACACATCGCCCGGAAACATTGACCAACGACTTCTTTGTGAATCTGTTGGATTTTAACACCACTTGGAAAGCGACAAGTGCAGCTCAGACGCAGTTTGAAGGACATGCCCGCACAACTAGCGAGTTGAAATGGACTGCAACACGCGTGGACCTGATCTTTGGTTCGAACTCTGAACTTCGCGCCATTGCAGAAGTATTTGCTTGTGCCGACGGACAAGAGAAATTCATTCACACGTTTGTAGCCGCATGGAACAAGGTGATGAACCTCGATCGTTTTGAGCTTGCGAAGTAATACGTGAGCTTGTTTTAAATAAAAAGGCGGTCCAAACGGATCGCCTTTTTTGTTTTCTTAAGCCGTTTTTATCCTGCATATTTTTTGGTGTAGGTGTTAAAGGCATCCAAGCCCATATTCACGCCACCACATGCAATGACAAGAACCCTTTCACCGGCTTTGATTGCATCTTGTTTAACAAGGGGGTAGGAGAGTGCAGCTCCACAGGCCGGTTCCACAAGCATGTGTTGATCGTTAAAAAAGTCGGCGCAAGCAGTGAAGGCCGTTTTGTCATCGGTAACATAGGTCTCGACCTCAAATTTAGCGGCATATTCCAGCGCTTTTGCGGCCACGCGTTTAGCGCCCAAACTTGTTGCGATGGTATCGATGGTCGGAAGCTCAATGAGCGTTCCTGTGGCCATGCTTTTGGCAAAAGAAGCGGCCCCCTCCGTTTCAGCGGTAACAACTTTGGTGTGCAGCCAGTGGTTGCGCAACATCCCTTCAAACACGCCACACAGCAATCCGCCTCCGCCCACAGCCACAACAATCCGATTGGGAGCCGGCATCACTTTGGCGCATTCGTCGATGAGTGAGGAATGGCCTTGCCAAAGCAGCGGATGATCGAAGGGAGGCACATAGGGTATATGCAGCGATTCGGAGAGCGCCGAAGCATGCACGTGTGCTTCGTTCCAACTTTCTCCATGAATCTCCACTTCGGCATCGAGGTTTTTTATCTTGTCAATCATGTATGCCGAGGTGGTTTTGGGAACAATGATTTTTACTGCGATACCCATTTGTTGGCCCACATAGGCAAGGGAATAACCCGCATTGCCGCCGGAAGAACAAAGCACCTCGCGAAAGCCTTTCTGTGCGAGATCTTTTAAAATGGTTTCCATGCCCCTAATTTTAAAAGAGCCAGAGGGTTGGAAGCACTCCATTTTGTAACTCACTTGGAAGTTTAACTGCGTATTCAAACGATGTGCTTGAAAGATAGGCGTAGCGTGGTAAAAGTGCATATAAGATAGCGTAGGATATTTCCGTATTATGGGTTAATTGCTTGCAATCATTTGTTCGAAGAATCCACCAATTTGTCTCGCTTTATCTACGAAGTGGATTTCATAAATCCAAAAACGCTGCTGCCCCAGTTTGTCAGGTGCCGACATGCTTAGCGTGTTTTCTGGATGGATGTAGTTGATGATTTCCTCCCCTTGAATTTTTTCATGTGGGAAATTACCGATCAAATGGCCGCAATGGGTGTTGCCGAATTCCCACCCGTATTTCTTTGCAAGAGCTTGCGAAAAGGCATACAACCCAGCGCCAGTAATGAAGGCTTTGTTTTGCAGGTAATAGGCCTGTCCGTCATGCCAGGCAAGCTCTATATCCGATTGAAGCTTGAGTTTGTGCGCATCTTTTCCAATCACAAAAGTTCTTCCAAAATCAGCCTCCCAATCTTCAAAAACCGGTCCGAAATCGAGAAACAGAATATCATCCTGCTGGAGCGTTAAATGCTGTGGGTTGTGTTTGTATGGTAGCAGGGTGTTCTTGCCTGCCCTAACGATCCGCTTGTGCCAGTATTTTTTTATCCCAAACAATTCGAAAGCTAGCTCATAAACACGCGCGTTGAGTTCTTTTTCGGTTAGTCCGCTTTGAATCAATCCACGTGCACTGATTTCAGCAAAAAGCCGGTTCGCTTTTTCTTCGGCTTCTAGGAGTTTTGAAAGTTTATTATGCATGTGCTTATTGCTGCTGAATGCGTTAGCCACAATTCATGGAAAGCGCTTTTAATCAAAGGTAATGGAACTCCACTGAATTAAGAACTACCACCATCCGATGTCATAGATTATCGACCGTACGTTTAAAGATAATCGATACACAAAAGGTAGCAGCTCGAACGATGCGCATGGAGTTTACAGGTCTTTATGGTAATACACGTTTTTCAAAACAAAGATGATATAAATCACAGGGAAAAAGTTCTTTCGTAGATACATTTACTCCATGTATAAAATATCGGTTTTTGTCATGCTAGCTGCACTCTTAGCTTCTTGTAAAGAGCGGGCTCAAACAACAAAACCTACCCTTGAAAATATTACAGAATCTATTTATGCCTCAGGCATTGTAAAAAGCAAAGGGCAATACCAAGCCTATGCTAGCATAAGCGGCATTGTTGATCGTGTTTATGCTTCGGAGGGTGATTCGGTTAAAATAGGAAGTCCCATTTTATCTGTTTCCAATACAATGCAGCGCTTGTCGGAAGAGAATGCCGAGCTTAATGTGATTTATTCGGATTACAAAGCCAATCAAGGCAAGTTAAACGAAGCCAAGTTAATAATCGCGCTTGCACATAGTAAAATGGAAAACGATTCATTGCTTTACGTACGGCAGCGAAATTTATGGCAGCAGCAAATTGGTGCACGCGTGGAGCTTGAGCAGCGAGAGCTTGCATTTCAGAATGCTAAAGCGGCCTATCTTTCGTCGCTCGTTAAATACAACGACCTTAATCGGCAACTGCAATTTAACGCAGCACAGTCGAAGAAAACCCATGCTATATCAAGCACGCTTGCTAAGGATTACATGGTGCGAAGCGAGATGGATGGCGTTCTATATAGTATTGAAAAAAAAGCAGGGGAAATTGTTAGTCCGCAGACACCCTTGGCCATAATAGGTGCGGCGCATGCATACATTCTGGAAATGCAAGTGGATGAATATGATATTTTGAAAATACATCCTGGCTTACCTGTTTTTGTTTCTTTGGATAGTTATAAAGACACCATTTTTAAAGCACGAGTTACCAAGATCAACCCCTTAATGAACGAGCGGAGCAAAACCTTTTTGGTTGAAGCAGAATTTATTCAGCAACCTCTTGTGGTATATCCAAACATCTCATTTGAAGCCAATATCGTTGTTAATTCAAGAGAGAAGGCGATGCTAATCCCGAGAAATTTTATGCTCAATGATTCGGAGGTTGTGAAGAGCAATGGAGATAGGGTAGTCGTAAAAACCGGCATCAAGGATTATCGGAAGATTGAAATTCGCGCCGGCTTAAAACAGGATGATGAGTTACTTGACCCCGAACTATGAAGTATCGATTAATAGCTAGCATCGCGTTTTCTTTGTTGCTTGCTCGATGGCGGCAAACCATGGTAGCGGCTATTGGGGTAACCTTCAGCATCACCATGTTTATCGCCTTATTAAGTTTTATGTCGGGATTGAACGATATGCTCGATGGGTTGATTCTTAACCGAACACCACATATTCGCATGTATCACGAGATCAAGCCATCCTTGCCTCAACCCATCGATAAATCCAGTGATTATACACACTTTCACAACTTTGTTAGTTCCATTAAGCCCAAAAACGACAGGCTGGAAATTACCAATAGCGCAGCAATCGTTTCCGCTTTGAAAAAGGATGAGCGCGTGTTAGGCGTAGCGCCAAAAATAACAGCTCAGGTCTTTTACAATGTTGGTGTTGTAGATGTTACAGGGGTAATCAATGGCATTGATGTGGAAGCCGAAAACAAGTTGTTTTTATTCAATGATTATTTGGTTGCGGGCAACTCAATGGATTTAAAAAACACCCCCAATAGCATTATCCTTGGGAAGGGCTTAGCCGATAAAATACTTGTGCAAATAGGAGATGTTGTGCAGGTTACAACCTCTAAGGGTGAGCGCATGCCACTCAAAGTAGTGGGTTATTTTCAATCTGGTCTGCGCGAGTTTGATAATCTTCAGAGTTACTGCTCGATAAGCACGACGCAGAAAGTACTGGGGGAGTCGGCAAACTATTGTACCGATATTCAAGTAAAGCTGAAAGATGTTACCCTTGCACCACGCATGGCAAAAGCCTTTGAAGGTTTATTTGGCTTGGATGCAATCGATATCCAAACAGCTAACGCGCAATTTGAGACAGGGAGTTTTGTTCGAACGCTTATATCCTATTCGGTTGGTATCACCTTGCTTATCGTGGCCGGCTTTGGTATTTATAATATTTTAAACATGATGATTTACGAAAAAATGGATTCCATAGCGATATTGAAAGCAACCGGTTTCTCAGGCTTGGATGTGAATCTTGTTTTTATAACCATCGCATTATCTATTGGTATCATCGGCGGCATGCTCGGTTTGCTGGCGGGTTTGGGTTTATCGGCAATAATCGATCGCATACCCTTTATTACCGCTTCGCTGCCATCAATAAAAACATATCCCATCGACTATGCTCCGAGGTTCTATATTATTGGCGCTCTTTTTTCAATTATAACAACCTATTTTGCTGG
Source organism: Bacteroidota bacterium (assembly GCA_947448795.1). Classification (GTDB taxonomy): domain Bacteria; phylum Bacteroidota; class Bacteroidia; order AKYH767-A; family JAHEYN01; genus CANFOZ01. Next base: position 22,786 of record CANFOZ010000018.1, on the reverse strand, counting down.
CTACTTTCCTGCAAAAAAGGCCAGCAATATCGATCCTGTTGTGATCATAAGAGGCAAATAACATGGGATCAGTAATTCTTCAAGCGAAGGCTATTTCAAAATACTTTCTCGATCCAATTCATGTTCAGGTATTGAAGGAAATCACCTTTACAATCAATAAAGGCGAGTTTGTATCCATCATTGGAAAGTCGGGCTGTGGCAAATCAACTTTGCTTTATATTCTTTCGACCATGGATACCGAATACGAAGGCGAATTATGGATTGAAGGGGTGTCGATGAGAAACAAAAAAGAAAAGGATTTGGCCCGTGTTCGAAACGAAAAGATTGGATTTATTTTCCAGTTTCATTACTTGCTAAATGAATTTTCTGTTTTAAAAAATGTCATGCTTCCCGGTTTAAAGTTAGGACTGCGCTCGGAGCAAGAAGTTGAATACCGTGCCTATGAAAAACTGAAGATTCTTGGCATCGAGAAGGAGTCATTGAGAAAGCCCAATCAATTATCAGGCGGTCAAAAACAGCGTGTAGCCATTGCTCGGGCTTTAATTAACGACCCTGTCATCATTATGGGCGATGAGCCCACGGGTAATCTCGATAAAAAAAACAGCGAGCTGGTTTTTGATATTTTTAAAGAGTTAACGACAGCGTTTAATCAGTCCTTACTCATTGTTACCCACGATGGCGAATTTGCTAAGAAAACGCATCGAATTATTGAGATGGAGGATGGTAAAATCATTTCGATGTAACTCCTGCTGTTAGTCTTGATAAATGGTGTAAAACCTCACTTAGGACTAGGAGCAATCTAATCAATATGCAGTAAAAGTAGAACTCTTAGATTTGATAAATTAAAACGTTGAATAAAGAATGAAGCAAAATGCTAAAACGTTTTTTATTCAAAAGCGCTAAGTTCTTTGACTATTTCAGTAAACACAGAAAAGGTATCGGCTATCCTGATCCGTGCATTGTTCAATGCATCTATGCGAATGGCGTGCATACTGGATTGTTGTTAGTGCGTCTTCAATGATCCGCTGCAAACATCGCCTTCTTGTGTTCCGGTGATCCATTGCTGCAGCGTTATTATGCGCTCGTTTGTTAGCTTTTCGAGGTAATCGCTAACACACATTGGTTGAATGCTGCCTAATCCTTCAGAATACGGATACATCATCTTTAGTTCAGCATCGCGAAACTTAAACCAGATGCGTTGCGAGGCTTTCAGACTTTGAGTGAACAAGGTATCGGACTTGTATTCGGTTAGAATACGCGTGCAGATGGCATTCAGTTTTTGATCGGCTTTTGTGGCATTGGCTGTTGCATTTTGATTCAGCGCAGTCTGCGTTTGCGCTCTTAAAGAAGTTGATAGCAAGGCGCAGAAAAGCACGATTTGGAGCACGATTATGTTTCTCATGGTGGTGTTTTGATGTAGATAATTAAACCTGTTCCTTGTGTATTCGATGCGAGCCATCACAACTTGGCATGCGCTTGGATAATCCACAGGTGCAGTCGAGCATACCTTTTCCGATGAGGATTTTCGGTGTCAGTTTTTCTATTCGTGCAATTCGTGTTGCAGCTTGTTTGGCATCTGCAAAAAACATAAGATACGCTCTTTGTCGACCGGGCGTCAAAGACTCAAAGGCTTTTTTCAAAGCCTTTGAAGCATTAAGCTTGACTTGGAATTCCTCCGGCATACTAACTAGTGGAGCCGCACTGCGCTCTACTTTTAATCCTGCTTTCTCTAATTCGATAGCTTCATGAATATAGGCTTTGATAGTTTGATTGTGCGTTAATATCTCCTTCACAGAAGTGAAGCGCATCTGTCTGCCGGCTTGCGTATTTTGACCTGGTTTTACCAAAAGGCCTGTTGTATCTTGAAGCAAAGCGCCTTTAAAGAAAGTGATGCTGCAATATTCTTTAAAGCCATGAATTAATACAATGTTTTTATCCCTAAAAGTGTAACATGGAACACCCCATTTTACATTTTCATCCAAGAGGCAATCGAGAGCGATTTTTCTTAACTGTGTTAACTCAGCCTTCCAGTTCTGAATATCGTTTAAAAGCGAATCCACCTGCTTGTTCATAAGGGACTATGCGATTTTTTAATTGCTAATAAATTATAAAAATGCCTGGATTTTTAAAAGAAAAACGGATCCCTTAATTAGTCCAGATTTTGTCGGTTACAACACCATGGCAGCTATTGCACTGTCCCAAAGTTATTGAAGAACCCATATACTTGGTTGTAGCAGATCAACTTGCAGCGGGGTATAAACCAGCGCCAAAATCAATATTTTCCGTCGTATAAAAATTTCCTTTGCCATCCACTTGTATTGTGTATTTCAATGTGCCAGTTCCATTGGGCTGCGTATAAAGCTTAATCGTGCTAGTGGCTAAAGTTGATGTTTTTAGTGAATCGTAAACAGTTCCTGCTATTGTAAAAACACCCTCGCCTTGTCCGCCGGATTTATGGCAGGTCATGCAATTTTGCCCCATATTGTGGCTATTGTTGCTCCCGGCTGAACTGATCTTGGTTTCTTTACTATCTCCGCTTTCTTTTCTGCAGGAGTTAATTACAAGCAATCCCAACAGCACAAAAGTTAATAAAATTGGAGTTTTCATTTGGCTTTTTTAATAATGCGCTATGTGTTTTGGAGTAAAACGTGTAATCACGAGCAATAGTATAATCAACAGAGATTGAGGTAATTGCTCTATTATGCATGAGTTTTTCTTGTTGATGCATGTGTGGTTTGCAAAGGAGGTTCATCAAACCAATAGTAAAGATCGTGATTTTTAGCACAATCTACATACTCAAGAAATGTGAATCTTAGAGAAAAATAACTATTAATAACAGGGTTTTATTTTAATTAGATGAGTGTTTTTTGAGCTAAAAGGACCGAACAAAGATACATGAGAAATAGTCAATGGAAACACCGAATAGCTTTGGCAAGCTTAGCATACGTTAAGAAACAATAAAGTATAGCCGCAAATGCAATCCGCCGAAAAAAGCAGAAGGGTTTATAGAAGCCTGCCCTAGTTATTCGGGTTGCTTACAAAAACGGTATTTCCTTACCAATCTTTTTATAAAACCCACCATGCGGCCATTTTTGTCTTCTACGCTTGTATTGCCCTGCTAGTATTTAATTTAATCGTGTTAATGGAGCTCCCTATTGATAAAATAATGTGTTTTATTATTTAGGCGCTGTTTGATTCGTTGTTTTTTGCTTCGTTTTTCGAATGGAGTCAATCTTTTCCTGGTTGGGTAAATGGTGTATGATTGCTCGCGCATTTACTGAAGACTTCACCGTGTCATTTTTAACCTCGCTTTCGTTTCCAACAGTTTTCGGTTTCGCTGAATATTTTGCAGCCCTTGGGGTATCTTGTGCTAAAGGAGGCATTGTGATTTTAACATGCGAACTATCTGGTTCGGTTTTGCTGGAATCTTTAGCTACAACATCGTGAGTGGCTAGCGTTGGGTTATTGCAAGAAAGTGCACTGATTGCCAGAAGGAAACTAATTAGCGACAATAATCTTTTCATTTTTAAATATAGTTTTATCATTTTTAATTACCAGAAAATAGGTTCCGCTCGCAAGATTCGACTTGTTAAATGAAAAATTATTTTCACCTTCAATCCCTTTTCCATTATAAAGCTCTTTAATTAGCTTACCTGTAATATCGAGAATTTCAATTGAAAGCACTGTGTTTGCTTTTAGGTAAAAGTCAATCGTAAAGGTTTCAGCGATAGGGTTGGGGAATATGTTTACCGTATTCGTTTTTGCGGATTCGTCAATATTGGCAATACCGCTACTATGTATTTCAGCCACCCATGTATTCCATACGTTAGCCGGTGTACCATACATGCCATTCATCCATACAGAACTTATTGCACTTGTATGCTTTCTAGCAATTCCTGTATAATCTCCCCATCTTTCGTGGCTACCTGTATAGGATACATAACTTGCACTTCCTTTTACAAGTGTTGAGTTGCTCCAACTCATGGCATTATCGCAATTGACAACTCGAATTTCGGGATAAATGCTTGGGCCGCTGCGACCAAAGCCAATCATTACAGACTTGTCTGTTGCTGTATTTGCATAGGACGCCACGGATGGATACGCATAATCATAAGAACCCGAAACCCCATACATACTCGACTGATTTGTTAATTGAGAAACATTGAGTCTGTTATAATTAATCCCATACCATGCATTGCCAATGTCAGAGTGAAAAACAAAATGAATAATTCCATTTAAATAAAAGCCGCTTAAAGCTCGACAATCAGATATAATTAGATCTGTGCTACTGCCTAATTGGCTTGCATTGTATCCGGTTGGTGAATATGCTGTGGTTGAAACGGAATAGGAGTTTAACAAAGGTGTACCGCTAATGTTTGATGTGATTTCGAAAAGGTGAAGCGTAGAACTTCCTGAATTATCCGTCGAAACCATATAAATACCAGGTCCATAAGTTCCGTTTTGTCCGTAAGATACCGGCAGCAATGTAAATGGGTTTCCCGTAATTCCTGAATAATAGTCCCAGTTTATTGTACCTCCAGCATACCCATTCACTTTATTCATCTGAAAAACAATTGCTTGATGGAAAAGTCCAGAGGGTTCTGAAAACAGATTGCCCGTGATAAATAATTCATCATTGGATACTGCAATTTTAGGATAATCAAAGGCGTCGCCAGCTCCCGTAGGGTCGCCAGCGAATTTATAATACCACCAACCTCCAGTGCTTGGGTTATTGGTTTTTGAAAAGAAGATAAGAATATGTGAAGTATTGCTCAAAGGGCTTTCTTGGCAGAAAAAAACGAATCTGTCAGAACCGCTATCATAAAGCACTACAGGGTCGCAAACGGAGGTAATTGCAGGGTCATTAATAAACGTAACCAAGTCTTTATAAAACAGATTTGTTCCGCTCATGTTGTCGATCTCGATTGTTGTATTAGCTACACTGACAATTATACCGCTATTTGAGATAGCTATGTTGTTATCCAATGGGGAGGAGGCATTGTTAATGTTGCCCATATAGTTTGTTCCAACAAGAGGTGTAAAAGTCTGTATGGAGCCTTCTGAGCTGGTTCTATTTGTACTCGGATTTGCAAGTTTAGTCTTATAGGATTTTATTTGTTCAATCACCTCTTCGTTAGGAACTTTAGGCTCAAACTCAACAGTCTTTTTTGTTAACGTTGGTTTCCATTTTAAATCAGACGTTAGCGCTGTTATTTCACTTGTTAATGGAAGTAAAAAGGCTTGTGATTTAGTCGCTCCACCGCGTATTTGATGTTCATCTATTTTAACTTTTTCATATTGTGCTTTTGCACATAATCCTATTAAGGACATCGAAAAAGTTAGAAACAATACACGATTTTTCATTTTTGTTTTGATTTAAAAGAGTTTAGTGTGTATGCGTTTTTGATGGATATTCTTGGTAAGGAGCGTTAATGAATCTTGCTTTTACTACAGCCGTTTAATACCCATTTCTTTTAATACCAAAACATGACCGCTGCATACAATGAATATGGACGCATGTTTAAGCAGCTCTAATTGTCTTTCGCTGTATCTGTAAAGATGTTGCCTTTCGCAAGATCCTCGAATTTGGCCTTCATCGTTGGGTTACCATGAGTCAGCTTTTTTATCGTGAGCTCCTCCGATTTGTTATTAGCCAAGCGAAGGTTGTTTTCCGAGGATAATAAGGCATCTTTCGTTTTTTGAAGGTGATCGATCGTTTTGTCAATTTCCTCGATTGCCGTTTTAAATTTGCGACTCGCTAAATCGAAATTTTTTGCAAACCCTTCCTTAAACTTGGTGATATTATCTTCAAAATGAGTGATGTCGATATTCTGGTTGCGAACCAAAGCAAGCTCGGATTTGAATTTCATAGAATTCATTGCTGCATTGCGAAGAAGCGTTATAATCGGGATAAAAAACTGCGGGCGAACAACATACATTTTAGCATATTTGTGAGAAACGTCCACTATGCCTGCATTGTAGAGTTCGCTCTCCGCTTCAAGCAAAGTAACAAGCACGGCATACTCGCATTTCTTTTCAGTGCGGTCTTTGTCTAGTTCTTTGAAAAAATCCTCATTCTTCTTTTTTGTTGAAGTTTCATCCCCTTCATTCTTCATTTCGAACATGATGGAAATGATTTCAATGCCCGCTTCATCGGTTTCACGATAGATATAATCCCCTTTGCTGCCCGTCTTCGAATCGTTGTCTTTTTCAAAGTAGGCTTTTGGAAAAGCCGTAGCGCGAAGCAAGTTAAATTCATTTTCACAATGCAGCTCGAGTGTTTCGCCTATCATTTTTGTGGAGAGCTTGAGCTTCATATCCTTACGAAGCGCAATTTCCTCGTCCTTCATCTTGATAATATCTTCCTTCGATTTTAGTTCAGCTAAAAACTTTTCCTGGAGCGACTTTTCAAGCAATTGCATTTCCGTTGCTTTGATTTTTAGGTCATTGGCCAAGTTGTCTCTTTCTTTTTCAATGTTTTTTGTAGCCTCAGCAACGCTAAGCTTTTTCTCCACCTCTGCTTTTTCGTTTTTTGAAATTAAAGCAGCTAATTCCTGATCTTTTTTTACAAGCGTTGCCTGTAGCGTATTTTTAAGATTTGCTTCGGCAAGCATCACTGCGCTTGCCTTTTCTTTTTCTGCAAGAGCTAATCGAGCAAGCAATTCTTCCTCGAATTTATGATCGCGTACTTGCTTCAGAATATCTGCAAATCCCGCCTCGTCAACTTTAAATACTTTGTGGCAGTTTGGGCATATAATTTCGTTCATAGCGGATTTGTATTTTGTGATGGATTGTGATCAATGATTAGACGATTCTTGCAATCGTGCTCTTTGCTTGTTTTCGTGTACCCTTTGGGTATCAGCGTTTACCCTTGGTAATGGCGCTTTCTAAGGAGCTGGCAAAGAAGTTTCGCCAAGAAAAAAATAGTGGTTAATAGTATAGTTGAGTGTTTATTCTGTTTCGTATTCAAGTTTAACGGTTATCGTTGCCGTTTTTCTTTTTGAAGCGGTGTTAAACGAGCCGCCCCACGAGTATTCTTCAGACGAATTTTGTGCAACAATCTGAAAAACACCCATGATGGCATTTTTTAATCTTCCAACACTGCTGCCCGCGTTATCGGCTATGCGTTTTGCTCGGGTATTTGCATCCTTTGTGGCTTCCGCAATCATCTCTATCTTTAGTTCAGCCAACTTGGTATAATAGTATTGGGGATTGTTGGAATAAAATTCCACGCCGGAGTTGATTAATTCACTCACTTGACGTGAAATGCCTTCTACTTTCTCAACTTCATTTGATTCGATCTGAATGTTCTGGGTGAGTTTGTATCCTTTGAAAACACTATTGGTTTTATTGCCTGAACGATCGAACAAATCGTCGAACTCTTTCGTGATTTCGATGGCAGAGAAAATAGTTTGCTCTGATTTTACGCCTTTAGTAAGAAGATACTTTTTGATGTTCTCCCGGTCTTTGTCGAGTGCAGAATAGGCATCTTGCAGATTCATGCTGCGTTGGGTAAAGGAGCCGCTCCACACAATAAGGTCCGATACAAAATCCTTGCTGCCTAGTCCTGTAACGGATATGCTATTGTTTGCCTTGTTTCGGTTTTTGAACGCGTTTGAAAAAGACAATGCGGCAATCACGATGGCTGCGGCAATTAAGAAGGTGTTCAGGTGTGTTTTCACAGTATGTTTTTACGTTAAAGAATTACACTTGCAAGATACTCACTTTAAGTATGAGTTGGGATTCCAAAGGTATTAAAAATGCTTTGTGTATTGTATTGTTCTGTCGCTTTTGTTTCCTTGATTTGTGTTTTTATATTGAATATTAATTCTTTACAAGAGTATACATCTTTATGGTTTTTTGTATTAATTTCGAACCATCAAACGATTAATTACTGCTTCAATGAGCACCCATTTCATGCGAATTATAGTGCATCTTTTATGCCTGTGTTTTTTATTTACACAATGCTCTTGCTTGAGCTCCATAGGAATCTCAGCTCGCAGATACGAACCGGGGTTTCATGTAGAGGGCTTCCATTCACGAAACGCGCAGCTGGGTAACATTAAAGCAAATACGTTTCCTTATACAGCTAGCCTGGATCCTGTTCCGGAGGGGATGCCTGCAGGTGTTTATTCTGAGTTATTGGCCCCTAACGATACCTCCGAGTTCATCAAAGATTCGATGCCTTCGTCGGTTTCGGATAGCGTTGCTCCAATGCAGCGTAAAGGCAAATATACTGGTCTTAAAAGCGCATCTATTGCTATCGGTGCAGCAGGCCTAGCGAGCATGGCCATAGGCGATGGGATTGCTTTAGGACTCAATGGTACGTTAGGCGAGAATACCACGAAAGGTATGATTAACGGTTTGCTTTTCATTGGACTGAATCTTCTTGGATTTGTCCTTCTAGGAATTGCGGCAGTTCTTCTCGGTGTTTATCTGTGGGTAAAACGAAAGCAATGACCGGTTAAATTTACCTGGCATCCTTTAAGCGCCTAGCATCCCGCATGGCTCTTCCACGTGGCCCATCCACTTCCTCGAGCACAATATCGGAATGCAGAAACTGTGCGGCCTCTTCTGAACCTTTCACTTTGGAAGCGCAGCGTGCAAGCATCTCTGTTTCAAATTCGGTCAACACCCTTTCTCGAATGCCAAGGTTTTGCCATGGATGTAAACGACCGCACCCTTGAAATAGCGCTCGAGCTAAGGCCAAGGCATCTAGCAAGGCTTGATTCGCGCCCTGTCCTTTGAATGGGCTCATCGGGTGAGCTGCATCGCCAATCAGTGTCACAGGGCCGGCGTTCTTCATCGAATCCCCATGGAGTAAATCCCGATCATACACGGGATAGCCCGAAATCTGCGCCTCTAAGGTGGCCGCAATAAGCTCAGGAATAGGAGTGTGCCAAGCTGTTCGTTTGCAGGCCTCTTCCTTGAGTGCCTGGGTGCCCAGTAAATTCAAGGCTTTCGCCTCGTTTTCGGATATAGGAAAGCTGAGTTGCCACATCACCGAGTCTGCGGTAAAGGGCATAACATAGATCCGCTCGTGGCCGTTAGCCGTTTGAAATACCGTGGCGCCGTCCAATAAAGCACTTTCAAGGCCATTGAGTGCTGCCATTGGACAAATCCCCAATATCACCATACAGCCTAGGTACCGTAAGGGATTTACATCCTCACCCAAAAGCAAGCTGCGTACCGAACTGCGAATACCATCGGCTCCAACCACCAGATCGGCCTTGGTGCTTTTTATTTCTCCGTCCACTTTAAAGTGCAAATCAACTCCTCCGCTTTCAGAAACTTTCATTGCCACCAATTGGTGTCTCCATTGCACCTTATCGTGGCCGCCGAGTTGCTCAAGCAGCGCAAGTCGAAGCGACTGCCTGGCAATGTGCACATTGATTCGTTTCGGAGGCAGTTTCAAATCCGAAGGCATCCATTTTCGCATACCCCATTCACCAATCACTTGGCCTGCAGTAGTGTGCATCAAATGCCGGGTTGAATGCACCCCTTCTTGTAAGGTAAAAAGCCCCAATCCCTCAATTGCTTTACTGGCTTGCTGCAGCGTGAGTCCATAGCCCTGCGAGCGAGCATCGAAGCTCGTATCACGCTCATATAGGGTGAAAGGGATGCCGCGGTGTAAGCAGGCCACCGCTAGCGCCATTCCGCCAATACCACCGCCAATGATAGCCAAGTGTGGGTAGTGTTCTGTATCCGCCACTGGATCGCTAGCAGCTTGAACCAAGCCAGATCCCTTACACGTTAAGCATACATAAAGATGGGCTTTGGAGCGAACGGCCGTGTCTAGCTCTTCCTTCGTTTTTTCAGAAGGATCAATAGTCGATTGCAAGCGAAGACGGATCTTCTTGGGGATCCTCCGGTATAATCTACCGCGTCCTTGGCACTCCAAACAAATAGTCCAGCTAGTCGATTGATTTTCCACCGTTTTTTTACTTCTGTATTGTGCCTGATCAAAATAGACCTTGCAAAGATAAGAAACACAGTGTATTGCTTGTGTGCTGCATGCAAGCCAATTGTATGCTGTGGAGTGCTAATTAAAATAAAAAGCAAGCGCATTAAAAAGCTTACCGCAAGTATTGGATTTGCTCAGGCATCCGGAGATTCAAGCCCATATAGCAGCGCAGCTTTAAGCACATCCATTTGAATACCATTTAGGTCTTTTAACTTGATGCAATATGCAGTCACGCTGGCCTTACCAATGCTTTTGCCAAAGGTCTTAACTAGGTAGCTCAGATCTTTTTTTCCAAGAATATAAATCGAGATACCTGTTTTAGTGGCACTGATGCCAATCTGATAAAACTCCTTAGTCTCCCCATTTGCGTAATGCAGGTTGCAAAAACCATAGCCGCAATTAGGGTTTGTCACCGTTTTTCCTGCGCTGTTTTTGCCATCGTAAAACCACAAGCGTAAATCCGGCTTTATGTTTAATAATAGGCTGTGCAGCGCTTGCAAATCGCTGCGTTTGGGTTCATCTTGACTTGTTATGTAGGTAGTGATTTGCTTTTCTACTTTCATCACCGGCTAAGGTTTATGGTTGCGATTAAAAGTGTTTAACAATCGATATTTTAATGAATGCGCCGTAAAATCTACCCCAATTTTGCCGCTGTTTTTTTATCCATAATCAAAACTAGGCGGTGCTTGATATTCAATGCTGATATATTAATTTACTGAAATAATCAAGAATTTCTGCTTTCACGAAGCAGGATAAGGGTTGCAAGCTCAGGTCTAAGGGCGCGCCGAATTTTACTAGTGTATGAGCTATTCTAATTGGCATTTAAAGAGCCATTAAATTCCAAATAATTGCAAGCCGATTTCGATTACGGAGCTCTTCACTTTCAATGTAGCATCCAAGATTATCGAAAACTCAGCTGGTTAATAAACTACAAAGCACCATGTTGAGTGCAACTGCGGTTGTCGGTTGGTTTTATTAATTGAATTTGAAAAAGAAAAAAGCAACGGCTGCCCATCTTTTATCAACTCCTTTTGCATAGCCAATTGTCGAATAACTGCTGTTTTGAACAGTACCATCGTCCTTAATATAGCCAATAGTCGAATAACTGCTATTTTGAACAGTACCATCGCTTTTTACATATCCAACAGTTGAGTAACTGCTGCTTTGGATAGTTCCATCACTTTTTATATAGCCAATTGAAGAATAACTACTGTTTTGAATAGTGCCGTCCTGTTTTATGTGGCCAACAGTTGAATAGCTGCTGTTTTGAATGGTGCCATCTGATTTAATGTAACCTGTTGTGCCGTAATTGCTGGATTGGATGGTTTGCGCATTCACAAAGCCAATTGAAAGCAACAGTGTTGTTAAAATTGCAATTTTTTTCATTTTTTTTTAATTCGTGTTCCTGTTCATAATGGTATTAAAAATTCGCACCGTTTTTATTTGTTTTTGTTTCAAATTTTAATAAAAATTATAGTTTGACCAAACAAAAAAGGTGGTTGTATGGTCTTGTCGTTAGGTCGTTATTTTTATTTGCCGGCAGCGTTTTGGACCTGCGTGCAAGTGGGGAATCCTAGGCGTTTCTTTTATTGCAACAAATCTAATACAATTCCGATGAATTTCAAACAGCAGGAGGGAAGGGCCACCTATCCCGTCCCGAATTATCGGGACATCGGGATGGTGCGCAAGGCGCTGTTATGCAGCGTTGCGAGCAAATTGCTTGATCGCGTTAAGTTCGGCCTTCTTTTCGTTTCTTTTTTCTTCAATGTCGAAGTCGTCCTGAAGTCCAAGCCAATAGTTTACGGGCGTATCACCGAGCAATGCGGCATACCGTTTTACAGCTTGGCAATGAGCGGGCTTTGCAGCACAAATTTTGTTCGGAGAACCATCCCGATAATTAGCATCATTTCTGTGGAACACGAATTGAAAATCAGCGAAGCTAAACCCCGCCTATTGCAAATGTGCTTTTAGCGGGCGTTGTTTTTTTGTTAAAATTCAAAAGCACGTATTCTCAGAAAAAAATGCACGTATATCTGGAACTCAAAATTTTTTTTGGAATAAAAATGATTTCAGATTGAATCAATGAAAGCTGCCAATTTATAGTCCAATTCTGTAATTTGATTTTTATCATGCGTAAATAATTCAATCTTCATATTACTGCATTTAAAAATACGAATATCGGGATGATGCCCAGCTTGATCAGCATGTTTAGCAACTTTTAAAAAAAACTCAGCTAATTGGGTTTGATTTTCAAACGAAAAGGACTTTGTTAATCTGTTATTTTGTATATCCCAACCCATGGCTTTTCGATTAATTCAAATGACACTATTTATCTAACTAATTTTTCTGATCGAACCCCTTTTTGTGCAAGGATTTTATATCGCCGTGTTTATATTCCTGAAATAACAAAAAAAGGATGTGCCGAAATTTGTTTCTTTTTTCTTGCCTCCATGGATTCAGCATTGTCCTTCAAATTACTGTTTTGTGGAGGCCATTAAAAAAATCACTTATGTCTAAACCAGCAATCTAGGCGTTCGTTTTCGTACATTTTAAATACGGTATTAACGGGCGTACCGTGTCTCAAATGTCTATTAAATTGTGTTCTTGCTAAATAATTAAACGCTCCCATATCACCTGTAAATGCCGTTTGGTTTGCACCATTGGCATATTCGTGAATAGCGCATAACTTTTTAATGAAATCAAAGAATACCGGAGCTTTACTTCCTATTACCCCACAATTTAAAAGGGTTTCAGAGCCAAACTTGCTTTCATAGTCGGCATAATCGCGTATGTTTTTACGTAGATTGGCAGAATGATCCCTCATCCAATCATTATGGAGGGTTTTTGGCTCGTCACCACAAAAAATAGAGGTCGAATTTTTAATAAAAAAAGAATCAATAAATGGATTATTAACCAGCGTAACGTCTGTTATGTCAGTAACGAAAATACTTTTGAAAAACTGGACATGGTGTTGCAGAAAATCAGTGTACACAAAATACCTATATACATTGGGATTATAGTGTTCGTTGTAATTTATTTTAATGAATGAAATATATTCATTTTGGAATTTTTCACAGGTTTCTAAACTGAAATTGTTATGAAAAATGATACCTTGTAAATGTTGTTTCGCAACTGATTCAGCCCAATCACGCACTACTTCATAATTATCATTGTCAAGCGTTGTATTGCGATTGACATCATACACCCCAGTTATATGACATGCTATAATAACATTCGTATTTGGACGAAAACGACGAATTTCGAGAGCCATCGGTCAAGAATTGATCAGGTTCTCTTTTTTAATAGTTGAACAAATACTGTTTGGACTATTTCTGCGATAAATATACGTTCTTAGGTCTACTTTTTTTACACGAAATTGAGTTTGTGCTCTTTCGTAAAAATCAGCATCGGCAGCGAAGCCGCTTTTGAAGGAAACGCTTGAAAATACTTTTTTACGACCGAATAATGTTCCGAAAAGGATCGTATCATCTAAATGGATAAGTTTTTTTAAATCATTTTTATCAGGAACATAATAATCGTCGCTGGTATCCACGATAGTGTCGGTTGTAGAACAAATCAAATCATCCTCTTTTATCTCTCGAAGACAAGCGTTTAAATGATGCGATTTATATTCGTCGTCACCATCAAGGATTGTTATAAATTCACCTATACTGTTTAAAACACCGCGGTTGATTGATTCTGATTGACCTCGGTTACTATGTCGAATATAGGTTATTTTATTTTCGTGTTTTTTAGCATATCTCAACAAGGAATTACGATTAGTAACTGTACTACCATCGTCGATGATAATGAGCTCGAAATCTTGAAAATCTTGTTTTAAGACGGAATCAATTGCACTTTTGATATACTTAAAATCGGTATTGTAGACAGCCATTAGTACCGAAATTTTCACTGGTTTTAACATAGCAGGATTGCTGTTCAAAAATGGATAAATAGGAGTTGCTTTTAATCTTTCAAATTAACGTGTATGCATACTTTAATTTGGCGTGCAAGTAACTCATTTTTCTGTTTGAACAGGTTAATTTATTGTTATTTTAATGATTAATTGGATGTCTCGAAGAACGCATAGAAAAAAATGATCCATTTCGCTGGTCTGACAAGTAAAAACGGATGAAGCGGCAATGCTAAATTTAATGGGATTTCTCGCTATTAAAAAACAACCCATGTGCTTGTACTGAAATTGTCTTGTTTTTTTGATTCAGTACAATTGGTTTGAAGCGGAACGGATACGATTTGATACGATTAGATTTAATTTTGATACGAAAAAAGTCATTACTTCAGCAGTGAAGTTTTTCTAAAGTAAGTTTATCTCGCCTTGCGCCTAACGTTCCCGCGCTACAAGCAGTTTGGGACTAAATTAAGCCCATTATTCGGATTTGCCAAATCTTCCAAATACAAAACCAATTTCAAATTATGCCTGAAACCCAAATTGCTAGTAGCGTGTGTTGGTGGCAGTTTTTATTTTTGTATTCCTGTCTTTTTGTATTGGGAAATGTAGTAAAACTGTTTTCAATATTTTCAATTGTCAAGAATGGATTAAATAAAACTGTAAACAAATAAATGAGAAGTTATTTTCTTATTTATAGTTTACGTCAATTTGAAATAAGCTTACTGTTGCGTTGTCATAATGTGCTGGAAGTCCTTCAGTGGTTTTAAGTTTCAGTAAACCTAAAAACTCAAAGCCACATTTTGTGTAGTGATTAATTAATCCTGAATTATCGCCAACAGTATCCATTCTAACAAATTTTTTTTGATTTTCTTGAGCATAATTTTTTGCCCATTCTACAATTTTGCCCACTAAATTTTGTCCGCGAAAATCAGGATTTGTTGCTATGCGGTGAATGTAAACAGCTGGATCTTCGTTACATTCCTCCCAAATTTGTGGATCATTAAATGTTGTCGCCCACACACAAGCAATTTTACCTTCTGAAACAATTTTCCATTGTCTGTTTTCTGAAATTTCAGTTTCAATAAGTTTTCTATCAAATTCTGGCCAATGGTTGATAAATCTCGTCTTCTGAAAATCGGTAGCAATTTTATATAAACGGAAAATTTCGTCTGTATCGTTACTGCTGCTATTTTGTATTTGAAAGTTCATTTTTGATTTTCTTTTTAATTTTCTTTTTAATTTTCTTTTATTTTTGAAGCGAGTCGGTTACAATGACAATCGATATTTTGTTGTTTCAAGAAATTGTTTTATTCTATCCAAAAGTTCCCAACAGAATAGGTTTTTGCTGTTCCGCTAATAATAACTCGGTCACCTTTGTCTTCACAATATAGTTTGCCCATTCGTTCCGAAACTTGTTGCCCATAGAGTACTTTTTTATCAAGTCTTTTTGACCAAAATGGCACTAAAGAACAATGTGCTGAACCTGTAACAGGATCTTCTAAAATGGAGGCTTGTGGTGTAAAAAATCGAGAAACAAAATCACAGTTATCTCCAATTGCGGTTACAATTACTCCGCCTGGATCAAGGTTGATTTGGTCAAACAATTGTCGATCAATTTTAATATTTCTAATTGCTTTTTCGTTTTCATAAACCAAAACATAATCTCTTGATTTTAAAATTTCACTAGGTTGGATATTTAAAGATTTTGAAATTGTCTCGGGTAAAGTATCTGCAATAGGCATTCTTGATGGGAAGTCCATTTTGTATAGTCCATCTTCAACTTTAACAATTAAGTCGCCACTTAATGTTTCGAAAACAATTTCATCTTTTTTGTAATCTAAAATTGTCTTTAAGCAATGTGCTGTTGCAAGTGTGGCGTGACCGCACAAATCCATTTCAATTTCTGGCGTAAACCATCGCAAATGGATTTTTTCTCCTTTATCTACAAAAAAAGCGGTTTCTGCAACGGCATTTTCTTTAGTTATTTTCAACAAAATGTCGTCTGATAACCAATTGTCAAGAGGCACCACACAAGCAGGATTTCCACCAAAAATGGTATCTGTAAATGAGTCAATTTGGTAAAGTTTTAATTCCATTTTTCTTTTTAATTTATAATAAACAGCATATAGTCAATTTCTTTTTTGAAAAGACTATATGCTGTAATTTTTGTTAATTATGCATCAACAAGTATCACTTGACCAGTAATAAATCCATCAACCGAGCGCTCAAACGCTTTACCAACCAATGCACTTGGTACAGGTTGAAATCCTGGCATCATATCGCCGTAAACATCCCAAGCCTCCGCTAAAACTGTTGGATTTACTGAATTTACACAAATACCTCTTGGCATTTCGAAGGCTACACATTTTACAAAGGTATAAATGGCCCCGCTCGTAGTTGCATCTGCAATGGCAAAAGGAATAGGTTTTAAGTTTAGAATACCTGTAATAAGCGTAAAAGAACCTTTATCCGCAATGTATTCCTGACCAATTCTAACAATATTGATTTGCCCCATCATTTTACTCATTACTGTAGTCATCCATTGCGCTTCAGTCATTTCCTCGAAGGTCGCATATTCACATACGCCAACAGTATTCACAACCGCATCAAAGTGACCAACCTCTTTGAGCAATTTTCTCAAAGATTCTTCACTAGTAATGTCAACTTGGTAGTCGTAACCGTCATTTGAACGACCAGCTGTAATCACTTTGTGTTTTCCTAAACCTGTCAGTGCTGCTTTTCCCATTTTCCCATTAGCACCTATTAAAATTACTGTTTTCATCTATTTAATTATTTTAAAATTGAAGTGCAAAATTACACTCCTGCCATACTATTCACGTAGGACATTTGTCTAATAATTAAATTGATGCTCTTATTCTACTTAAATGTCTTTGAGTAATTCCAAGATAGGAAGCTATGTAGTGAAGTGGAATTTGTTGTACAAATTGTGGATTGCTGTGTATCAAATCTACATATCGTTTTTGGGCGTTGGATTTTTGATGATTAAATATCCATTTTTCGAGTTCAACATATTCTTTTTCAGCAATTATTATTAAAAAATTCAACCATTTATTGTTTGATTTCGCAAGGTTTTCTAATGTGTTTTTTGAAATTGAAATAATTTCAGAATCGGTTAAAGCTTGTAAATTTTCTTCTGATTTATTTTGTGTAATAAATGAAGAATAAGCCACTAATAACGTATTGGGAAAGGTAAAACAATAGGTTATTTCTTCGTCATTATTAGAATAATAGAACGAACGGAAAATGCCAAAATTCACAAAGGAAAGTGTGGTACAGATTTCATCTTGTTTAATGAAAAAATCTCCTTTTTTTATGGTAGAAATAGTGGCTAAACTTATAAATTCATTTATTTCGCTGTCTTTAAATAAATTATATTGTTTTAAGTAGTCAACTATTGATTTTTTTTCGAACATTTATTTTAATCGTCGTTTTTGTTAAAATTGCCACCAACGTTTTGCGGGTTTAAGAAGTTGGCGATTTCGGAGCACAAAATTGTCAAGCCACCACAAATGTTGATGCGAGGTAGAATGTTCATTTAACCACTGAACCGCCAATTACCTGCAGGTGCTGTTATCGGATGTGTTCTTTTCAAATTCTACTTTCTACAAAATACATATCAATTTCACCTTTTCCTTTTGCGTTGATTTTTCCTCGGTGCATGCATTTGAATTGACCTTTAACTTCTTCATAGGTTGTACCACTTATATTTACTTTCCCCACCTCACCGCTGCTCTCCATTCTACTTGCCGTATTCACGCTATCTCCCCAAATGTCGTACGCAAATTTTCTGATGCCAACGATACCTGCTACTACCGGACCTGTGTGCACCCCAATTCGTATCTCGAAGAATAGTTTTCCAGCTGCTTCTTTTTCGACTTTGTGGCGGGTCATAAAATCTTGTATTTCTAATGCGGCTTTAACTACGTCTATCGCATGTGTATTATTCGGTGTGGGTAAACCACCTGCTGCCATATACGCATCGCCAATGGTTTTTATTTTTTCCACGCCGTACTTTTCCATAATGCGGTCGAAGGCAGAGAAGCAGGAATTTATTTCCCCCACGAGTTCTTTTGCTGATAATTTTTCGGAGAGCTGAGTGAAGCCTTTGAAGTCGGTGAATAAAATCGTTACATGGTCAATAAGCTTTGCATCAGCACTTCCTTTTGCTTTGAGCTCTTCGGCCACTTCTTCAGGTAGAATGTTTAGAAGCAAATCATCGCTGCGTTTTTTTTGTTTCTCAACTTCTTTCTTTTCTGCCACCACATCAGCTGTTCTCTGTTCGACGGTTCTTTCTAGTTTCTGCTTTTCCGCAATCAATTTCCGCTCCCTCCATTTGATGAACATACGCAAGGCCAATAGAAACATGAGTACATAAATCAGATAAGCCCACCAGGTGCGGTACCAAGGAGGCAATATTCTAAATGAATAAAGCATTGGTCTAGACCATAAACCGTTAGCCCTTTTCGCTTTTACTAAAAACGTGTAGTCGCCTTCGCTTATATTTCCAAATGTTACACTCGACTTTTTTTGTTCATGACTCCAATCTTTGTCGTAGCCTTCGAGCATATACGAGTACGACACCTGATCTGGATGGCTGGGTTCAATAGTATTGAAATCAATCGTAATTTTATTTAGCCGGTATGGTAATTCCAAGTGCTCAGGCACGGCATAAAACCGCCCGATGCCATTAAATTTTATATCCCCGAATTTAAGCCTCATACTATCTCGCTGCACTGCATTCAATTCCCTCCCAAATAGCGAAACTTCCTCTGTAATATGTGCAGAAATTACATTACTGTCTGCCTTTGCTCCCGCATCGCTCCTTCCCGCATTTGCTAAGTCGTTCCAACAAATCTTTTCCTCGTTTATCTGAATCTCTTTTATTACAACCGTTGGCAGGCTTTTATTAGTATGTAAGGCTGAAGGGTCGAACCGAACCAGGCCTGTCGTCTTGCTGTTGGTGCCAATCCACAAGATCCCTTTGCTATCCAAAAACATACAGTTGACGTCTTTAACTGGATATCCGCATTGTGTATTGTAATGCGTTATGTTTGAAAGGTTGCTGAGGTCTTTAGAGACAGAAAAAGTCACTATTCCCAAAGCTGTCGCGCCGACCATAATCCCATCGGGCATTTGTAATATCTTGCTTACTCCATCATACGGCAAACCATCCGCAGCAGAATACGTTTTAACAACAGCAGTGATGGATGATAGCGCTTTTTTTGTTTTATACGCCTTTTCTAAAACTTGCACTTTGTTATCTATGTTTCTACGGTCTGCACCAGACATTACGCTCAAGCCAGCATCTGTGCAGAACCATAGATTGCCCGCTCTGTCTTCAGCTACAAAATATACAGCTTTTTTTAAGGTGTCGCTGCCAATTGAAAAACTGATAAACGACGTTCCATCAAAACGGCTGACACCTTGCGCTGTTCCTATCCACAAATTTCCGGTTTTATCGCAAGTCATTGCGAGAATAAAATCGTCGGCCAGGCCTTGCGATTTGGTGAAAACAGTAGTTGATTTACCATCGAAACGATACACCCCACTGCCATACGTTCCAAACCACATATTTCCTGAACTATCTGCGCACGCGCTTCGAGCGCTTGCTGATAAAAAGCCCTGTTTGGGTGTAAACAACGTAAAACTACCTGCACCCGAATGTGGTGATACCGATGGGGAAAAACGTCGCACGGTTTCATCTAAATGGCCAAACCAAATATTGCCATTCCTGTCATTGGCAATGCTGTAAACGTAATGCTCACTGCCTTGCGCTGCGGAGAAAGTAGTAAAAGATCTGCCATCGAATCGGAGCGCCCCTCCTGTCCAGTTTCCTAACCAGAGTCCCCCGGTATTGTCTTCTCGTATGTCTCTGACTGTATTACCGGTAAGCCCCTCTTTGGCAGTAAAATTTACAAAAGCGTCCCCGTAATAACAATAGACGCCGCAATCAGGTGTGCCCAACCAAATATTGCCTGCTCTGTCGGGTACAATACTCCGGACATCATGGTCTATGAAACCGGAAGATTCCCGAAAAGAAGTGAAGCATTGTGAACTGGTAGAATTGGGTGCTGAAGAACGATACAAAGCCATACCCATTTCAGTGCCAACCCAAACGTTGCCAAAGCTGTCTGCGGCCAAACTGATGATGGTATTATCCGGAAGCCCATGTGCTATCGTAAAATTAGTAAACGAATTTCCCCTGCCTGCCAATGGATTAGCATTGTAGCGGCTTAACCCTTGCGCGGTTCCGATCCAGATATTTCCAAAGAGATCTTCAACGATGGTTGATACCCCCGAATGTACAAGTCCGTCTGAGGTTGTGAAAGTACTAATTGAGCTGCCCGCGGCTGACGCGTCGACGTTCGGGGTGAAACGGCTAAGGCCATTTGATGAGCCAAACCAGATATTCCCTGCCTTGTCGCAGCAAATTGTCGAGACTTGACCAACTGTAGTACCGTCAGCTTTTGTGATGGTAGAAAATAATTTTTTGCTGTGCTTAGCGGATGCCGTAGTATCGAAACGGCAAAGCCCCCCAAATGTACCAAACCAAACAGTACCGTATCGATCCACATTCGAACCAACAACAATGTCATTTGCCAGGCCGTCTCTGGTAGTATAATTTGTAAACGACCTGCCGTCAAAGCAACTGACACCGCCCCCTTGTGTGCCAAACCAGATATTTCCTTTATGATCCTCCACCATGGTCCTCACAACACCTTGTGGCAGCCCGTGGGCAACAGAAAAAGTGGTAAATGTTTTTCCATCAAAGCGGCTTACTCCCGCACCCCAGGTTCCAAACCAAAGGTTACCAGCCCTATCTATCATCGAACAGGCGATTCCGTCCATTGCCAGGCCATTTTCAGACGTGTAGTTTTTAAAGTTTGATCGACCACCATTACCCTGAATAAATGAATTACCTGCAGAGTCTTTGATGGCTTTACCTTTGTTATCAGTGATTATTGGAAGCTGTTTTGTAAGCGACGGCTCCGTTTTTATTGTTTTTGTGAGTTTCCCATTCGCATCAAAAATCGAATAGGAACCTCCGCTGTGCGTCGGAACATTTACTGTCAGTGGTTTTATCCTGCCTTCTAAAATAGTAGTCTTTGGCTTTAAACTATCCGGAAGGTCTTCAATATATGTAAAATTGGATAGTATTAGGGTGTCCCTTTGTTTAGCATGGTCCTCAGTGCTATTTTCATGTTTAGTGCCGCAGGAGTATAGAATGAGCAAGGAAAGAAATGTTATGAGCGGCTTGTTCATTAAGGTGCAAGTATAAAATTTATTTTTAATACAATGAGTGTTTATAGCATAGCCCATAACGGTTTGCAGCTTGGCGAAGGTGGGGTGGGAGTGGCGTTTCTTATATTTTGCAACAAATCTAAAACAAATAGCCTGATTTTCAAACAGCAGAAGCCTTTCCCGAGCATTCGGGGTGGAGCCAAGGCGCTGTTAGGGGCCGAATGGAATCCGCGAAGGAGTCGCCGCGAACTTAACGACAAGCTTGTCTGCGATTTGATCCGCGAATCAGGCCGCGAATTGTAACGAGGAACAGCTAAGTTTTTTGGAAATCGTTCGGGTACGTTTTTCGTGATTTTTGATCCCTAACCGGTAAAAAAGCGGAGCATCAAATCGCCCCGCTGCGTCTATTCGCCCGTATGGTCTTGTTAGCCGCGACGCTCCTTTTGGCCGCTAACGGTTTGCGTGTAGGCGATGTTGCCTTGTGTTGCGCCTGCGGCAAGGCAATATTGCTTACACGCTGTTAGCGGTATGTACATTTAGGCATCTATGTTAAATTTTTCAATGTTCAATTCTAGGCTGTAATCTTCATCAAGATTCTCAACATCTTGTAATTCTAATTTAAGTGTACGATAAAACTTTCGCTCAGGATTAATTCCCAAAGTGAATGTTTCATTTTTTATCAATGTGTTTAAATGAAAAACCGGTTGAACTTGGTAAGGGTCAACCAGTAAATGTATAGGGAACTGATTTTTTCTATCATCAATAAATCGTCCTTCCGGGTCATCGAAAATAACATATTTCAGTTCAGCGGTTAGTTTAACCTTTGAAATGAAATTAGTCCATTCGTTTTCAATGTTCTTTTCAGATGTTACGAAAACACTATGAATTAATAAATAGCTGTCCTTGGAATTCATTTTGAATTCCATTTCAGGATTTTCTTTATTTAGTTTAATTTGTTCCAATTTGGTATCGTGTTTTTGTATTACCTATAACGGTTTGCGTGTAGGCGATGTTGCCTTGTGTTGAGCCTGCGGCAGGGCTATGGCGCTTGCACGCTGTTAAAGGCTGTTTAATTTTATTGCAAATGGGAAATTCAAGTTTTCTTCTTTTTCATTTGTCATTACAATTTGTGGATTCTGATCAAAATTTGATTTGAATTTCAAATACTGATGAGCTAAATCATTCGCACCATTTATAGATAATACGCTTTCGTTATTTTGGCTCTCATACCATTCCAAAGATGTTTTTAGCAATGAATAAGTATAATCGCCTCCTAATTCTGTATCATTACTTATTTCTCCAACAGAGCAAGCATAAGCTATAGAAATACCATTTGCACTTTCAGAAATTATTTGCATGTATTTTTCACTAGAATTTGGTTGATTTAAAGTTGATTTAAAGGATAAATATTCGGAACCTGAGAAACTTGAGTATTCTTCAACTAAGGATTTTCTGCAAGTATCAATAATTATAAGCGCTTTGGGTACATTGATCAACGAAATTAGTTGAGAAATAGAAATTGATTCGGAGTCGTTTATTGCAATATTCGTTTCTTTTAAATCTTGATGACCATGGCCGGAAAAATATACAAGTAAGAAATCAGTATACGTACTTTGGAATAATTCAATCAAATTTTCAGATGGGCATTT
>CANFOZ010000017.1 GCA_947448795.1 Bacteroidota bacterium | reverse complement strand
GTTACAACCGCAGAGATGGTGCTATCATACCCTATCGAATAAATATAATACTCGCCTTTACGAAGATTCTCTACATGCACATGTTCCTCATTTGCTTCACCTACAACGGTCATGTCGTAGTCGGTTGGAGCAGAGCCCGGGAAATCCTTGGCTCCGAAACGCAGATACACGGTTGCACCTTTGATAGATTGTCCATGATGTTTAGGAAATACCACAAGGATGTTGTCGCCACCAGTGCCCGGTCGGCTGCACGAAAACAATACGGTACTTAAAACAACAGCTGCAAAGAGGAGTCCGAAATTTTTCATTTTATTGAGATTTAAGTTCATTTTTATTTCCAATACGAAGTAACAAAAAAAGCCCGAGGCAAAAAAACAGCACCAGCACGATGATGGAGTTGCGCATACTGCCGGTTAGCTCTTCGATAATGCCGAAGGACAAGATGCCGAAGAAGTAGCCCATTTTGTCACACACATCATAGAAACTAAAATACGAGGCATGGTTGTGCGATTCCGCTGGGAGCATCTTTGAATATGTTGAACGCGATAGCGACTGAATACCGCCCATCACCATTCCCACAAAGAAGGCTACGACATAAAAACCATTTACCCCTTGTACAAAATACGCGCCGATGCAAATGCCGATCCATACGATGATGGCGATTCCTAAGGCTTTGATGTTTCCCACCACACCTGATAAGCGCGAGAAAAGGAATGCGCCAGCAATAGCCACAAACTGAATAATGAGCACTGTAATGATTAGCTGACTACTCTCGAGTTTGAGTTCTTTGCTACCAAAGATGGTGGCCATGTTCATGACCGTTTGCAGCGCCATGTTATACACGAAGAAAGACACGAGGAAGCGACTCAGTGCACTGTTGAAACGCACCTCTTTCCATACTTTGATTAGCTCTTGATAGCCATGCAGCAGCAGATTCGTTTGTCGCCCCTTTTTTCGATCGCCATCCGGCAAAAAATAAAAGGGGATCTGCGCGAATACAGCCCACCATATTCCAACGGTGAGAAATGAGATGCGGGATGCCACAGCAATTGAAGCGATGCCGTACCACTCCGGTTTTAGGACCATGGTCAGATTAAAAATCAACAGCAGCGAGCTACCGATATAGCCCAAGGCAAATCCGCGCGCACTTACCTTGTCTTGCATGTCGGAGGTGGCTATCTCGGGCAGGTAGGCATTGTAAAAAACCAAACTACCGGAGAAGCCAATGGTTGCCATCATGAAGGCCGCTAGTCCGAGCCACAAGGTGTTGGCTTCAAAAAAATACAGAGCGGAACAGGAGGCCGCGCCGAGGTAACAAAAGAACTGCATGAAGCGTTTTTTACCACCGGTGTAATCGGCAATAGCCGAAAGCAGTGGCGAAAGACAGGCGATGATTAGAAAAGCAATAGACAAGGCATAGGAATAGAGCGCCGTATTGACAAACTCCATGCCTAGAAAATGAATATGATCGGATGCCGCTTTGCTTGTTACAGCCTCGTAATAAATTGGAAAAATAGTAGAGGTTATTACAAGCGGATAGACCGAGTTGGCCCAATCGTACATGCTCCAAGCGTTGATGACTTTTTTATCGTTCTGAATGGAGGCCATGCGTATCGTGCTTGATTAGATTTGGGTGTGCGCCTCGTGTTTAAAGTTCTTCACACAATCTACGAAGAACTTCACGTTTTTCGGGTCGGTGTCGGGATATAATCCATGACCGAGGTTGGCAATATAACCTTTGCTACCAAAGGCACGCAGCATCTTTTCTGCCTCCTCTTGAATGGTTTCTTGATTTGCGTAAAGCAGGCAAGGATCCATGTTGCCTTGCAGGGTTTTGCCCTTGGTTTGCAAGCGCGAAGTGGCGATATCCATATTCCAGTCCAGACCAATCACATCGCAGGAGCTGGCTGCAAAATCTTCCAAGGCAAAGAATGCGCCTTTGGCAAAAACGGTAACTGGAATATGTGGTGCGTGCGCTTTCAAAGCGTCGCAGATTAGGCGTAGATAATGTGCCGAAAAGGTGCGGTATTGAGCGGGTGGCAAGATGCCTGCCCAAGAGTCGAAAAGCTGAATCAAATCAGCACCTGCGTCGATTTGAGCTTTAAGGTAATTGATTGTACTTTCTGTGATTTTAACTAGTAATGTGTGCGAAAGAGCCGGCTCGGTGTAAAGAAAGCGGCGGGCTTTTGAAAAGGTTTTCGAACCATGTCCTTCAACCATGTAGGCAAGAATCGTCCATGGAGCGCCAGCAAATCCGATGAGTGGCACACGGCCCGCGAGTTGTGTTTTTGTTAGTTGGATGGCTTTAAGCACATAGTCCAAATCGTGGCCTTGCGCCACACGAATAGCATCTACATCAGCTTTCGATTCAATGGTTTTCGGGAAATGTGGGCCTCTTTGCTCAATCATCTCGTAGGTTAATCCCATGGCTTCTGGGATGACCAAAATATCGGAGAAAATAATGGCGGCATCCACACCTAATAGGTCCACTGGCTGAATCGTTACCTCGGCAGCCAAGGCAGGTGTCTCCACCAATTCTTTGAAACCACTAACGGAAGCACGCACTTGGCGGTACTCGGGAAGGATGCGTCCAGCTTGGCGCATGAGCCATACAGGAGTGCGCTCAGTGGGCTCGCCTTTTGCGGCACGAAGCAGCAGATCGTTTTGAAGCATAGTTATTAAGGCAGAAAAATGAAGCCGATTACTTCTTTATCGTATCGGCCTTGAAATCAATAGACACCGAGTTTATACAATAACGCATACCGGTAGGGCGTGGACCATCGTTGAAGATATGCCCCAGGTGACCGCCACATTTAGCGCACTGCACTTCGATGCGACGCATGCCATGGCTGTTGTCTGGAATCTGCTTCACCTTGGATTTATCGATTGCATCGAAAAAGCTAGGCCATCCGCAACCCGCGTCGAACTTGGTATCGGAGCTGAATAAGTCATTGCCACAGCCGGCACATACATAATGTCCTTTCTCGTCGAATTTCTCGAACTTGCCACTGAAAGGCCGTTCGGTGCCCTTTTGACGAAGCACATAGAACTGTTCGCTGGTCAGAATATTTTTCCATTCGTCTTCACTCTTGTTCACCGTATCCGACATGGCTGTTTGCTTTGTTGATGTTTGAGGAAAAGATGCTCTGCCCTCTCCTGAGCAGGCTGCAAAAAAGATGATCAGGAGAGGAGCAAGCAATTTCATTATGCGAGTTCGCGACGGATGATGTTAAGCGCACCACCTGCTTTGAACCATTCGATTTGGTTCGCGTTATAGGAATGGTTTACCGTAATAATCTCATGATCACCTGTGCTGTGGTGAATAACCATGCTAAGCGGTTTGCCAGGCGTGAAATCAGTCAAACCCAGGATGTCGAAGCTGTCGTCTTCTTGAATTTTATCGTAGTCCGCTTTATTCGCAAAGGTCAAGCCTAGCATACCTTGCTTCTTGAGGTTTGTTTCATGAATTCGGGCGAAGGATTTCACCAGGATCACACGCACACCGAGGTGACGTGGCTCCATCGCCGCATGTTCGCGGGATGAACCTTCACCGTAGTTTTCATCACCTACTACTACGGTTCCAATGTGGGCCGCTTTATAGGCACGCTGAACAGCAGGAACAGCACCATAAGTACCATCGAGTTGGTTTTTAACAGAATCGGTTTTCTCGTTGAAAGAATTGAGCGCACCGATGAGCATGTTGTTAGAGATATTGTCGAGGTGACCGCGAAACTTCAACCATGGGCCAGCCATAGAGATGTGATCGGTGGTGCACTTGCCTTTTGCTTTGATGAGCAGACGCAGGCCTTTAATGTCCATGCCTTCCCATGCCGCGAAAGGATCGAGCAGTTGCAAACGATCGGATGTTGGAGACACCTTCACCTGCACTTGGCTGCCGTCTTTAGCGGGCTCTTGGTAGCCGGCATCTTCCACAGCAAAACCTTTTGCAGGGAGTTCAGCACCTGTTGGCTCGTCGAGTTTCACCTTCTCCCCTTTCTCGTTGGTGAGGAAGTCGGTCATTGGATTGAAGGTAAGGTCGCCCGCGATAGACAGCGCGGTTACGATTTCCGGAGACGCCACAAAGGAGTGTGTGTTCGGGTTACCGTCGTTACGCTTTGCGAAGTTTCTATTGAACGATGTGATGATGGAGTTTTTACCCTCCGGGTTGTTGGTGTGACGCGCCCATTGCCCGATGCAAGGACCGCAAGCATTTGCGAGAACGACGCCACCCATATTTTCAAAGGTGCCGAGGAAGCCGTCGCGCTCAACGGTGTAACGCACGAGCTCAGAGCCCGGCGTGATGGTGTATTCAGACTTCGCTTTGAGGTTTTTGTCAACCGCTTGCTTAGCAAGAGAAGCAGCACGCGAGATGTCTTCGTAAGACGAGTTGGTACAAGAGCCGATCAGACCCACATCCAATTTCGCAGGCCAGCCGTTTTTGCGCACCGCTTCAGCGAACTGAGAGAGCGGGAAAGCCAGATCCGGCGTGAATGGACCGTTAATGTATGGCTCAAGTTCAGAAAGGTTGATTTCGATTACTTCGTCGAAATACGTAGCTGGGTTGGCATACACTTCAGGATCACCTTTCAAGTGTTCCGCTACTTTATCAGCAGCATCGGCAACCTCAGCGCGCTCGGTGCCACGCAGGTAGTCGGCCATCTTTTTATCATAACCAAAAATAGACGTTGTTGCGCCGATCTCCGCACCCATGTTGCAGATGGTGCCTTTGCCTGTGCAAGAGAGCGAATCAGCACCTTCGCCGAAGTATTCTACGATTTTGTCGGTACCCCCTTTCACGGTGAGGATGCCGGCCACTTTAAGGATAACATCTTTTGCTGAAGCCCAGCCCGACAGTTTACCGGTCAATTTGATACCGATCAGTTTTGGGAATTTAAGCTCCCAAGGCAAGCCGGCCATCACATCGCAAGCATCTGCACCACCCACACCGATGGCGATCATGCCTAAGCCACCAGCGTTCACGGTGTGTGAATCGGTACCGATCATCAGTCCGCCCGGGAAGGCGTAGTTTTCAAGGATTACTTGGTGGATGATACCTGCACCCGGCTTCCAGAAGCCGATGCCGTATTTATTAGAGACAGAAGAAAGGAAGTCGTAAACCTCTTTGTTTTTATCGTTAGCTACAGCTAAATCCGATTTAGCACCGTCTTTGGCTTGGATGAGGTGATCACAATGCACGGTGGAAGGCACGGCTACCTTTGGACGACCAGCCTGCATGAATTGTAGCAGGGCCATCTGCGCCGTTGCATCTTGCATCGCAACACGATCGGGGTTGAAGTCAACATAGGAACTGCCGCGCTGGAAAGCAGCGAGGTCAGCGCCTTTCTCTGCTAAGTGGGCGAACAGAATTTTCTCGGTAAGGGTGAGCGGGCGGCCGGCTGCTTTGCGCGCAGCTTCGATGCTGGCAGGGAGCGCAGCATACACCTTCTTGATCATCTCTAAGTCGAAAGCCATGATAAGTTTGAGTTTTATTGTTTTTGTTGGTTAATAGGCGGTAGGAGTGCCAAAACGAGGCCGCAAGGTACGATTTATAATCGTCCTTTTAAAGTCAAATCAGATCAGAAAAGCCATCTTTTTGAATTTATTATTTGCCAAGTTTGGAACGCGCAAAAGCTAAATTATTTTTAAATAAGGACTGCTCTGGACTTAAAGTGACGGCTTTCGCACCGGCTACTTCGGCCTCAGCATAGCGTCCAAGTCCATTGAAAGAAGAGCAGATATTGTTGTAGGCGATGGCGTTATCGGGAACCAAGGCTAGGCTCTTTTTACAAATATCGATGCACCGCTCGAATTGACCGGTATTGTGATACACCACACTTAGATTAATCAATTGATTGGCCAAGATTGTAGGATTTATCTTGACATCCTTATTTTTCCTGGATAGTGCAAGATTAGCAGCAGCAAGTGTAAATGTAGGGTTTAACTTGACCGCCTTTTCACCAAAGGGTATTGCTTCTTCGAATAGACTCAAGTTATTTAAAGCTGCAGTGATATTGCTTAGCGCTGTTACATTTGTTGGATCGACTTGCAAGGCTCGTTCGCAGGCCTCTATCGAGCCAAAAAAGTCACCTGAATTGAAAAGAGACAAGCTGCTATTTATTAAGAGGACAGGATCTTTGGTTGACCTGATTTGCTGCCTGATGTTATCCAAGGCAGCAGCAGGATTTGCCTGTGCGCCATTGGCAACAATGGCTAAAAGAGGGGTACCACCAGACATGATTTCATGGACCGTATTAGGGGGAGGCCAATTAACAAGAAGTAGTGAATCATGTTTGGCGGCGGCAGTCAAGACGATGGAATAATCCCAGTCTAGCGAGAGATCGGGCTGAAAGACGAGTTGAAGATGTTTGTATTTTTTAACAAAATGCTCAACGCTGATGAGTTCACCGTAGACATTACGAACACGGATTGGATTTGGTTTTGTTGAGTCGGTATTGGCCGCAATCCATTCGACGGCTTGGCGGATGGAGGTGCCGTAGTAGTCGATCTCGTAGTGCTTGAAAGCGCCTTTGTTTCCGCCGATGACCGGGCTGAAATAGAACTGCTGCAAGCCACGGTTTTTGACCATGAAAACTGCGGGCTCGAGCAGGGCTAAAGCGAGAATCAGCAGCAGTGCTCGGTGAACGACAGGCTTTAGGTCGATCGACAGAAGTGCGTTCCAAAGCACCCCGCTGCAAGCAACGATGAGTGGATACACGAAATACAAATGACGGTAACTGTCGTAAACGTTGGAGTTTTTGAAGATGACAAAAAGAATAGGAAAGACGATCATGAAAGCGATAACCAATAGATAGTTCGCTGGTACTTGGAGTCGGTTTCTAAGATCCGGCAGCAGCAACAAAGGCATGAGTAGGAAGGTGAACAGCACGCCAATTGGTGTGGTAATCCAGATCCATTTTGGAATATAGTTCCAAGGTATCTCCCACACATTGATCCAACGACCTTCAAACAGGTTATACGAATTAAAGGAATCGTATGCACTGAATAATTGAAAGGCCCTGAAGGGATTCATCAAGGGATTGGTGAGTGCAAAAGGCCAGCAAAGTCCACAGAGCAGATATGCCGAAGCACAGATGACAACAAAAAGGAGAGCCATTCGACGAAAGCTAGCAACTGTTTCCCTTGTCAGTTCCTGTTTATTCAAGGTGGCTATGACCTTACCCAACAGCAACAAACCGAAGAAGAAGAACAATAACAGCCCCCCCACGCGAATACCCGTGGTTA
Organism: Bacteroidota bacterium; assembly: GCA_947448795.1. Classification (GTDB taxonomy): domain Bacteria; phylum Bacteroidota; class Bacteroidia; order AKYH767-A; family JAHEYN01; genus CANFOZ01. The sequence goes on along the minus strand of CANFOZ010000017.1, from coordinate 38,867 downwards.
AAGCGATGCTGACAATCAAGCCAAGCACGGTGCGAAAAGTCGGTTTAGGAAATTGTTTAATGACACGAATCATCGCATAAATCGAGAGCGTAAACAGGGCCGCGAAGGGAATGTCCTTCGGGTTATACATAGAATCACCAAAAAAACGAGGTGAAAAAAACAGCAGCAGCAAAGCGATGAAACCGGCACGCCAACCTGCCAACTCCATGGCCAACAAGCCACAGCAAAGGATGGCGATGAAACCGAAGAAGGCACTGAGTGTATGGCGAACTTCATATTCGTCGCCGAGGTGCATCTTGTTCAGTGCAGCCGCGGTCATATCAAAAAAGGCCCCATACATGTATAGGTTTCCGAAATGCAAGCACGAAGTATCCTTGCCAAAGGTTTGGTAATAGTTCAATGCCTTTTCACCGTATTCTTTGTGCAGTTGCTCATCCCATGAAATTCCGTAATCATGACTAAAAAATAGCATAACCAGCAGCATAGCGATACTTGAGCCGATGAATAATTTTCGAAAATCAATTGTCTGCATGTTCTCTTTTAATTTTATGGTTTCATTGAATACAAAGCGACGCGGCAGCATCATTTTGCATGGTCAATCAGGGAATCGATAGACTCGGGGGTGTCGAACAGTTTACCACCTTTGATGACCTTTCTGCGGATAAATTTGGGTCTCTTTTTTGTTTCATCAAAAATTTTAGAGATATACTCTCCAATTAATGAAATGGCTAAAAGTTGAACACCGCCAAAAAAGAGGATAAGCACGATGATCGTGGTAACACCCTGGGGAACACTGGGGAACAAAAAACGAGAGATAATTTGGCCAATGATGGCGAGGAAGGAGGTAGCTGTAAGCATAAAACCGAGGTAAGACATGGCTTCCAAGGGTACGAAACTAAACGAGAATATCGCTTTTTTAGCCCAACCGATATTTCGGATCCAATTGTTCGTGGAAACCCCGAACATGCGCTCCGGCCGAACATAATCCTCACCGGTTTGACGAAAGCCAACCCAAGCGCGGAGACCACGAATGAATTGCTCTGTTTCAGGCAAGTTGATCAATTCGCGCACCACCTTTCTATCAATCATGGAGAAATCGCCTGCATCAACTGGCATTTCCACGTAAGAGAGTTTTCTAAAAATGCGATAAAAGAGTTTGTACAACGCACCCATGAACGGATTCATCTGTCTTTTGATGCGTCTGCCGTAAACTACTTCAAAGCCTTCCTTCCAGCGTTTATAGAAACGCGGAATCATTTCCGGCGGATCTTGCAAGTCGCCGTCCATCAGAACTACCGCATCACCTGTTGAAATCTCCATACCGCTTTGAAAAGCCGCTTGGGAGCCAAAATTACGCGAATGCGTGATGGCAATCACTTTCGGATCGGAGGCACAGATGGGTGCAAGCACATCTTCGGTATTATCCGGTGAGCAATCGTTGACAAAAATAATTTCGTAGTCTGTTTCCAATTCGCTAAACACGTGGACTAGCCGATCGTACATCACCGGAATGGCCTGGGCATCTTTGTAGCATGCGATGATAGCGGAGATTTTAGATTTGGAGGCGCGCTCCTCTACTCCACCAAGGGTGAGATTTGAGTAATCGATAGTGGACTGCCAATCTAAAACTCTGCGCAATCCAATCAGGGTGGCTCTATCTTCGGTTGCGAGCGAAGCGTCTGCAAATGCGCGCGTATTACTAAGCCATTCAGCCAGATCTGCGAAGCTCCAGGAGCGGCCTTTGGACAAATCAATGGTTTGACCGTTTGCACTGTTAGACAATGCGGCTTGCAACAATTCTTGAAATACAGTTTGAATGTCTATGAAGCATCTCGATGCAGAGAAAAGGGCATCGGGCACTGGTCTTTGTTGGCGAAGGCAATTTAAAAGCTGCGGCAAATCATGGGAGGGATATTGCCATTCGCCAAAGATTTCAGGAAACACGAAACCGCTTGCTTGAATACCATCACTGGTGGCGGCATGCCTGAGTACTTCAGCAAACATCTTCAGCGCAAAAGCATGCGCTTGCTGATTGGCAGCTGGTTTAAAAATCACATCTGCCGGTGCTGCAACAGCTGCTGCAGCATGCAGGTATGCGGTTCCGGGTGCGCAGCAGGAGAGCACTTGTATCAAAAGTGCGATTTGATTCTTGTAATCCGGCACGCGGAGATCGCCATAAAAAGCCGTGAAGTCAAACACGACTTTGGGCTGGAAGGTCTTGAACACCTTTTGGATAGACTCCGGCGTCCATTCGATGGACTGAAAGGATTGTGCACGGATACCCATGGCATGGAGACGCCATGGATTTGCATCCGCATCCACAAGGGCGAAACAATCGCTACGTACTGAACTTATTGCATGCAAAACGTGTGCACCCAAGTGACTTTCAGCCCCCAAGATAAATATGGGACCCTTCAAACGATCAAGTTGATTTTTCAGCTGGTTGTTCAATTCCATCGGTGTAAAGATATTGAATTCCATGTTTAAAATGTCAATGGTGAGGTACCCTTCTCGTCAACTCCAATACAATGCCTACAAAATGCATGAATAGCGTGCTTTCATAGGCCCTGCTTCATATCTCTTGGCATTTTAAAAATATTTCTATTTTTGCACGTTTAAATAAGGAAAGGTACGAGAGGCCACTTTTTTGATGGCCACCGAACCAAGTTTAAAGTTGACGACTTTGTTTTCATACACCAACCAAACCATTGATTAACTCATAATACATTCAGAATGAAAACAATTTTCATGACAGGTGTGGCCGGCATGATTGGTTCGCACCTTTTAGATGTGCTGCTAGATAGAGGTTATCATGTCATTGGACTTGATAATTTCGCATACGGTTCAATTGAAAACATCAAACACAACATACCCAATCCGCAATTCGAATTTATTGAAGGCGACATCATGGATGAAGGATTGATGCACAGCATCGCCTTGCGCTCGGACGCCATTATTCATCTTGCTGCTGTCAAAAAGATCAGTGATCGTGAATCATCCATGCCAACCTTAACGGTTAATACCAGAGGCACGGAGATTGTATTGCAAGCAGCGAAACAGAAAAAAATAAAGGTGGTATTTGCCTCCACGTCTGACGTTTACGGCATGTCGCCCGACTTGCCCTTGAACGAAAACGGAGATTTGCTGCTCGGCCCAAGCATGATCAAGCGTTGGAGTTATGCCGTATCTAAGCTGTATGGTGAGCAATTGTGCTTCGCGTACTACCAAGATTTCAAATTACCGGTAGTGGTGCTGCGCTATTTTGGCGCTTTCAGCCCGCGTTCAAGTTTTAGCTGGAGCGGTGGCCATATTCCAATTTTCATTCGTCAAATATTAAACGATGAGGAAGTGACCATTCATGGCGATGGAAGCCAGACCCGATCAATGGGTTTTGTGACCGACCTCGTGAAGGGTACGGTGCTAGCACTTGAAAATGAGCAAGCCATTGGTCAATTGATCAACCTTGGCAATGATGAGGAAATGAGCGTGTTGGACTCGGCAAAGTTGATTCATCGGATAAGTGGCTCTAACAAGCCCTTGAAAATTAAATTCATACCCATGGCTGAGCTTTTTGGAACCTACAAAGATATCATGCGCAGAATTCCGGATTTACGCAAAGCGAAAGAAATCTTGGGTTATCAGCCGTCTGTGAAACTGGAGGAGGCCGTGGTACACACCATCCAGTCCATCCGAAACAGCCAATGATTTACTTTTTAATTCCCATCTTCAATGAGGAATTGAACATTCCTGCGCTTTTCAATGAATTGAATGGACTGCACTTGGATAGTCCCCGATTTTATGTATTCTCCGACGACGGATCCAAGGATCAATCGGCTGCATTGATTCATTCGTATTTCAAAGCAACCGATTACATCCTTTTGGGAGACGGACAAAATCACGGTCCGGGGCATGCCTTCAATACCGGATTTGAATGGATACTTCAACATTCGCAAAGCGACAATGATAAAATCTTAACATTGGAGGCCGACACTACTTCTGACGTGACCTTAATACCTGCCATGTTGGGCATTTCAGATTATGGATTTTCGCTTGTTCTTGCTTCTGTCTATGCCCAAAACGGTGGATTTGACTCAACCTCTTTTTTCCGCCAAGCGATTTCATCCATCGCCAATTTAATGTTCCGCTTTCTTTTCAATATAAAGGTTCTCACACTGAGTTCCTTTTTTCGAGTTTACGATATAAAATTGATCAAAAAGATTAAAGAACAGCACTCGATCATCATACAAGAACGCGGATTCATTTGTATGCTTGACATCCTGATCAAAGCCATCGAATGTAATGCCCGAATCATCGAAGTTCCAATGACCCTGCACTCCTCCAAAAGAAAAGGGGCTTCGAAAATGAAAGTAGTTAAAACCACGATGCAATACCTTCGCTTTTTTGCAAGCCGAAAAATGCAAAAAAAGAAGTTCGTCTCTATTCCCTGATTGCTATTTAATATCCAAAACGGGCCAAGCTAATTCTCCTTATTCGTGAGCAAATCAATGTACTTTGAAAACTTGGATGGATTTAGAGCAATAGCCGCTATATTGGTGGTATTGCTGCATTCCACCATGTATTTTGCCTTTCCGGCAGGAAATTATGAATCACTAAAAAATTTAATTTCCATAAATGGGCATGGAGGTGAATTAGGTGTGCACTTTTTTTTCGTTTTAAGTGGATTTTTAATTACATACCTTCTATTTAATGAGCAGAAAAAAAACGGATACATCAATCTTGGTAACTTTTACGCACGTCGCATTTTACGAATCTGGCCCCTGTACTATGTTTCATTAGCGGTCGGTTTTTTGCTCTATCCTTATTTGCTGAGTTTGAGTGGACGCATTCATACTGAAGGAGTGACAAAATGGATGTATGTGCTGTTTGCAACCAACTTCGATCACATCCAACACGGACCACCGTTGTGTGCGATGCTCGGTGTGCAATGGAGCGTGGCTGTGGAAGAACAATTCTATTTGATTTGGCCGGTTTTGATCTTGCTCACCATCCGAAGTAATTACCTACCTTTAATGCTCGCCTTGATGCTCATAGGCTCCGAGTATTTTTTTCAAGATGCTCCCAATTTTGCGGTTGCGAATTATCATTTTTTCAGCTGCGTTCGATTCTTGGCTTTTGGCGGCTTACTCGCCTATCTGGCTTTCTACAAAGTATCGTGGGTCAGATACCTCATGCGTAAACTAGATGCCTCTACCATTGCAATCATTTACGTCCTTGCAATGTTGGGTTTCTATTTTCAAAATCAACTGTCTGCGATCTCCCTTTTATACATTCCGATGATGCTTCTGCCTTATCTGTTTTTCGGTTTTATAATTCTCGAACAAAACTACAGTTCACGCTCTCCGTTTAAAATGCGATCCAGTCAGCTGTTAACGTGGTTGGGAAAAATCAGTTACGGCATTTACATGACACACATGATGGCTATTTATATCGTTTTGGCCTTGATGCCTGAGTCCGCAGATTGGGTGATTCCAAAGATTCTGACAACCCTGTTACTAGCTGTGTTCATCAGCGCCCTGTCCTACAATTATATGGAGTCACGTTTCTTGAAACTTAAAGCAAAATTTTAAAGCCCATGAGTTTGTTCTCAAAAATCAACGCGAAGCGATCAGGTTATATGCAGCTGGAGTACCTCTGGGGTGTAGGCTTGGGCTTTGCTGTTTTATTAATGATTCGACTACTTGTAGACACTGGCCAAGAATCATCCGAGTGGACCCAGTATCTTGGTTTCGGATTGCTTCTTCCTGCCGCTTTGATATTAGCTGTACTAGCCAACAAGAGACTACCGGTTGCTCAACTTAAGGTTCCAATGGTTGGCTTTGCTATCCTGATTTCATTGTATTATTATGCACATCCCAACAACGCGTTATTGATTGCAATCCCTGTGATTGCCCAATTTGTTTGGCTTGGTATACAAACCAGCCGAACCGGCATTTCGCATGCATGGCAACAACACCTACCGATCCTGATTTCCGGCACTGTCGCATGGACGCTATCGTATACTTTCATTTGGTGGGTAAACCCCTATGACCTCGCCACCCAATCGATGCAGACGATTATTACGACATTGCTTATTCTACTACTTTGCTTTCTTGCATTTACTGAAAATCAAGGAAGTGTAGAAAATTATGCACCGCCAAGATTGATTCGAATTGGTAAAGATGCAGTGGCCTTTCTTTTTTTCGTTTTCGCATCATACAAAGTGGATATGCGAATGCCAACTACTATTCATCACTGCGGATTATACATTACACCGGCTGAGATGCTTCGGCAAGGCGGTCATTTATTGTGGAACGTGCCCTCGTCATATGGCTTTTTATCCGAACTAGTCCTTGCAAGTATGCCCTTTCAAAGTGCTTGGCAGTCTTTATATGTTTTGAATACCATCGTTCTGAGCGTTTCTGCTTTTATACTCTACAAATTAATCCAAACCTCATTTCGGGGATGGGCGGCATACGCCCTTGCAGTCCTTGTATCTGCCGGTGCGGTATTTCTGCTGCCTGGTTGGGGACTCACCGACGGCTTTGCAGGCCCACAAAGCTTTCCAAGCAGCGGCTCCATGCGCTACATTTGGGTATTTGTCATGGTTGCTTATTTAATTTACAGCTACCGCCATGACGGAATTTCGCGATTGCGTAGGCATATCCTTATAGGCAGCTTCATCAATCTCTGCTCCTTTTTATGGGCTGTGGAAAGCGGATTTTTCACCTTCTCCATTTGGTCGGTATATCTTCTCGTCATTGCTTATGCGTCATTCAAATTAGAACCAAAACACGAACCGGCGGTGGCGACATCGCCGAATACGATGTCGGGGCCTTTCAGCCCTGCAATCAATACGATGCTATTTAGATTGGGCTTACCGGTAGCCATGCTCCTGATCACCATGCTGCTCATTGATTTACTTTACTTGTTCAGAATCGGTCATCTTCCAGATTGGCGCTGCTATTACGAACATTCCATTGCCGTCAAAGAAGGGTTAGGCAGCATGCTGATTGATCCCCAAGGCCCAATTATTGGGATGCTTTTCTGCTTGCTTCTGATCGCGGTCGTCGCCACTCGCTTCATGTCATTTAAACGAACGCGGGAGCTTGCCATAGCGGCTGCTCTGTTTTATGGTTTGTTCGCCGTTACGAGTAATTACATCGGCAGAAGTCATCCTGCCAATCTGACTAGTCTGATTCCACTCGTACTCTTGTTTTGTGCGGCAACAATGCATCTTTTGAAAAACAATCGGGCAGGTTTTTCGAGTTACCGCATCGCTTTGCTACCTGTTTTCGCTGTTACTATGATATCCGTGTATGACGATACCGGAGGCATCGACCGGTTCATAAGCGGTTTAAAAACAGGATATGTTTCAAACATTGAAGACATCATCCCTTCCAACGATCAAAACATGTCGGGCAACTATGGAACCAGTTCGGGCAGTTTGGATGCGCTGATAAATCAAGCGGGCATCCAAGCCACCGAACCGGTGGCCTGCGCAACCGATATCTTGTTTTTGCAATCCCGTATCACTGGTCAAGACAGAAAGCCTATCTACTGGTTGCCCGTGCATCAAATGACCTTGCTGAATTCGCTTCCCCATGAACGCATTGCAACTTACATCTCCCGGTTCATTGAACAATTCCCGACCGGCGGGTGGCTCATCATTTGTAAAAGAGACAATCATCCCTTTTTAGAACCTTGGTTATCCTTCGCATTTCAAGCCAATGCCAGCTTTGAAAATGCTGATTGGAGAATCGTGCACTTCGTACCCAAAGCCAACTTCAACGATCGACTGCAAGAGTTCAACCAAGCCATTCCGGGATTTGCATCAAATTCGGCCGCATCCAATCAAGCAGCGCCTGCCAGCGACGGTCCGGATCAATTGATCGCCATAGCCAATGCGAAGCCAACCAAAGAGAATTTTGTGAATGTCGGCGTATGGTACAGTAATCATCAAAAAAGCGTCGATGCCATCAACTATTACCGCAAAGCCATCGCAGTGGACAGCTTGTATTCGTTGGCTTACAACAACCTAGGCTATGAGTTTGGCGTATTGATGATCTTGGACGATTACATCCATTACTGTCAAAAAGCCCTGGATTTGCAATCCGACTTCGATCTTGCAAAAAACAATGTGGCTTCAGCCAAACGCTTGAAAAAAGAGGAAGCCAAATTATATGCGGAACGAGGAGATGCCGAATTACTCCAAAAAAGCGTAGACCTTTACCTCGTTGGTAATTACAATGGCACCATCAAGCTATCGCAGGTCTTGCTCGCTCGCGACCCAAAAAACACCATTGCCTTGAATAATATGGGCATCGCTTACAATGCGCTAGGCGATTTCGATGCGGCCATCTCAGCACTCAAAAAAGCTGTTGAATTAAATCCTAACTTTGAACTTGCAAAGAACAACCTTGCCGACTCCGAGGCCAAGAAAAAAAACGCAGTCAAATGAAGAACATCGAATCTATCAGCTTACCTGGTGCGCTGCGACTTCGCATTTTAGAAACTTACAACGCAGCCAATGCTGGCCACATCGCTTGCTCGCTCAGTTGTATCGATCTTCTCATCGCATCCTTTATTCACAATACAGGTGCAGCGGATACATTCATCCTGTCCAAAGGTCATGCCGCCGTCTCCTTGTATGTAAGCATGATGGAAAAAGGCTTACTCAGCGATGAGGAGATGGCCACCTATTACAAAAACGGTACTTCCTTGACCGCGCATCCGGCGCCGAATCGTTTCAAAGCCGTTCCTTTGGCTACAGGGTCACTTGGCCATGGACTCCCTTTCGGTGTGGGTGTTGCCAAAGCAGAAAAAATGAAAAACAACGACGCCATCGTCCAGGTTCTGATGTCAGACGGCGAAACCAACGAGGGTACTACCTGGGAAGCAGCGCATTTTGCCAGACAACAAAAACTTGACAATCTGCTCGTCATCATAGACAAAAACCAACTACAAGGGTTCGGCACCACTGCCGATGTACTGGGGGATACATGTTCTCCTGAACAGTGGCTTTCACTCGGCTTCGAAGTGCATGAAACAGATGGTCACGACGTGGAGACAAACACTGCTTTGATAGCCAAACTTAAAAAAGAGAAGAACGGCAAGCCCAAGGTAATCATCGCACATACGATCAAAGGAAAAGGTGTTTCCTTTATGCAAAATCGCCTTGAGTGGCACTATAATCCGATGAACAAAGAGCAGTTTGAAGAAGCCATGGAAGAAGTCAAAAAAAACTACTCGACAGCCAAATGACTCAGCACGCATCCATCTTTGTGCTACCGTCTGAAGTGGCATACCAGGTCAAGGCATTAAAAGGACCAATTTTCATCTTTGGTGCGGGCGGCTTCGTTGGGCTGAACTTGATGCATTCGCTTCTGTTATACAGAAAAGATGTGTTTGGCATCTCCCAAGATCCAAAAAACAATTGGCGCTTCATTGCCACGCACACCCCTCCGGAAAACCTACTGGCCTGTGACATCACGCAACCCGAGGAATTGCGTGAACTTATTCGTCAATATAAACCGCGCACGATTTTCAACTTGGCTGCGTATGGGGCTTACTCCAAACAGCGAGAGTATCGTAAGATTTACAAAACTAATTTCATTGCCACCGTGGATATGCTAGAGGCCTTGCGTGAAACTGGGTTCGACGCCTTTATCCATGCTGGCTCCAGCTCCGAATACGGACTTAACAGTGCAGGCCCTTTCGAGGACGAAGAACTCATTCCGAACAGCCATTACGCGGTTTCAAAAACAGCCGTGCACTCGGCCATCAAATATTTCGGACGTATCGAACAAATGCCTGTGCTCAACTTGCGTTTGTATTCAGCTTATGGACCGTGGGAAGAACCGGACAGACTCATGCCCGTTCTTATAGCCAAGGCCCGGCATGGGAAACTACCGCCTTTGGTAAATCCTGAAATATCTCGTGATTTCATCCATGTAACCGATATCTCCGCTGCATTCATCCAGGCAGCCATCGCCCTGAAACCATCGCTCTTTGGCGAGGTTTTCAATATAGGCACAGGTGTTAAAACCACCATCGGACAAATCTCTAAACTCACCTGTGATTTGTTCAAGATAGCCAACCCGCCTGAGTTTGGCAATATGCCCGATCGAAAATGGGATGTCGTGGATTGGTATTCCAACCCGTCAAAAGCAAAAAGCACATTCGGCTGGTCAACCACCATAGGCTTAGAAGAAGGCATGCTAAATGTGGCTAAATGGCAACAAGAGGTTGGTTTTGATACTGCCTTTTGGAACTGGTCTGGAGAACGGATCTAACAAAGAAGAGCTTTTTAAGGCATATACAACTCAGCATGATAAAATACTCGGTCATTCTTCCTATTTACAATCAAGAAAAGCAGATTGATTTTTTGTATACCCAATATACCGAAAAACTCACTGAAACTGGAGATTCTTGGGAGCTGCTTTTAATTGTCAACGGCTCTCGCGACAAGTCGTTTGAAACCGCTCAAAAAATGGCTGCCAAGAATCCAAACGTGCGTGTTTTCAACCTTGAAAAAGGTGGCTGGGGCAGGGCTGTAAAATTCGGCCTCTCCGAAGCACGCGGAGCGATTGTTTGCTACACAAACTCGGCAAGAACCATACCCGAGCAGCTTATCCTTGTGCTCAAGTATTCTAGCGCAAACTCACAGGTGGTACTCAAAACGACACGTGTTGCGCGCGAGAGCTTGCGCAGAAAAATGGGATCCATCCTCTATAATTACGAAAACCGCTTGCTACTCGGAACTCCGCTTTGGGACGTGAATGGCACTCCCAAAGTCATACCCGCACAGTTTTTGAAAGACCTCAATATTACAGAGGAAGGCGATCTCATCGATGCAGAGATTATGGCTCGGATATATCGTAAAAATATTCAGATTATTGAGATTCTGATTGTGTCACCAAAGCGTATTGAAGGTCAATCTACAACCAAACTCAAGTCGGCCATTAAAATGTATACTGGGCTTTGGCGGCTAAAAAGAAACCTGGATGCAGAAGCAAAGCATGCACGATGATGAAAGGACTTGATAAAATCATTGAAAAGCAAGCGAAAACGATCCGAGACCCGCTCGAAGTAATTTCGTTCAAGCCGGAGCAAGGTGGATTGGATGCGAGATCCTTGGAGTATCGTATCGAAGGCAGATTCAAGGACGTACTCAAAGAGCACAAGATCACCTTGCTCGTTTCCAGGGAGTATGAAAACCTGATGCTTGCGCTCAGCGTGCGAGGCAATCAGCTGTATCAAAGCTTTCTACCCATGCCACACCCCACCGGCATTGCCATTCACCGGAAAACAAACAGCATCGTCATCGCTTGCACACGCAACCCCAATAAATTGGTGGAACTAAAGCCCATGGCCGGATGCACTGAACGAAAACTCAGCGGCTCGACCTTTGCAGGCCACCGGCCCCTGATGCCTGTCCGCGAGAAATACTACCCGGGTAGCTATTACTTCCATGATTTGGCCTACATTGGCAATCGATTATATGCCAATTCAGTTGGCATAAACGGCATTATAAAAGCTGATTTAAGCAGCCCTGAAACAGAAACGCTGTGTTGGTTTCCGGAAGCTACCACCAAGAAGAATGGCGAGCCTGACCTGTCCGCTAATCATTTACAATTGAACTCCATTGCAGCCGGCCGAACACTGCAAGCATCCTACTTCACCGCATCCTCTGAAAAGATCAGGAGATACAAGCCCGGACACTTGCAGTTTCCTGTCAAAAACACAGGCGTGATCTTCTCCGGTAAAACACGCTCTGTTGCAGCCCGTGGTCTCACACGACCGCATTCCGCAAAACTACACAAAGGACGCTTGTGGGTGAATAACAGTGGGGCCGGTGAATTCGGCTACATAGAAAAAGGAAACTTCAAACCGCTGCTGAACTTACAAAGCTGGACGCGCGGTCTTTGCTTTCACGAGGACATTGCCTTTATCGGAGTTTCGCGCATCATTCAAAAATACAAAGTCTACGCTCCGGGCATCACCCATGAAATACCCCGTTGCGGAATTGTTGCCTTCGATACAAAAAGTGAGAAAGTAGTCGGTTCAATCACCTTTCCATTCGGCAACCAAATTTTTGCGGTGGAATGGCTGCCGAGTGATGTGAGCAGTGGTTTTCCGCACACCTCGATCGACGGCGATAGCGATAGCATCAACAATCTTTACTTCAGCGCCACCCACTAGTCAAAAAAGAGGGACTAGACTCAAAAAAATAAGTACTTTTACCATCCGAATTAAAAACTAACCACATCCACACAGTATGACACCAAAGACCTTCAAATTTATCATGCTTTCGGCCATGTATGAGAATGGCGGCAACACCACACATCGCTTACTCGATGGGCATCCGGAACTTTTTGTTTACCCTTTTGAGTCGCAGCCCGGTTCAAAATACGTGAACGATTTTATGAGTTCAATGTATCCATTAAAATATCGCTGGCCTGTATTCCCAAGCACAGCGACAGCGGAAGAGATGTACGAGCTGATTATTGACGAGGAAGGCAAGGTGCGCAGCAAAACACCATACGTAAGCAAGTTTCGCGACGCGGACTTTCAAATGACAGACAAAAACCGTAAAAACGAATTTGTAAAATTTTTAAAAGGCAAACCGCTTACGCGTGGAAACGCTATGGAAGCCTTCTTCCGCGCAACTTTCGAAGCTTGGAAAAACTACAAACGCACAGGGAAAGAAAAAGCCTATGTGGGTTATAGCCCAATCATCGGTGTTGACGGCGATAAAATCATCGAAGATTACAAAGGCAATGGGTATGTTCTTCACGTTGTGAGAAACCCCTTCTCTGCATACGGAGACACCAGCAAACGCGCAGTTCCACTATCCATCGCTCACTACATGACAGGCTGGGTAAACTCACAGTATTTTGCTAAATTATACGCCGAGAAGTATCCTAAAAACTTCCTTATCGTGCGCTATGAAGATATCATCAAGGATAAAATCGGCACGCTCTCTGCGGTGCTTAAAAAAGCTGGAATTAGCAGCAGCAAAACCTTAGCTGTACCAAGCTGGAACGGTGAAGTATTGAAAGAAGTGTATCCATGGGGTACCGTTCGTATACCAACTGAAGAAGTAAACATCCAAACTGGAAAAGAACTAAGCAAACAACAATTGGATGAGATCTATCAGCGTACCAAGTCGTATATCCAAGATTTCGACTTCGTGAACGTTTGCAAGAAGATCTCTGGTAAGTAATTGTTGTTTCGAATACTGATTTGTCACCGAGCACATGCGGAAAAAATTTGCGGAGCTCATTCAGCAACACGCAGCCAAAGACGAATCCATCGTTTTCCTGACGGGTGACTTGGGCTACAACGCCCTTGAAAGCCTGCAGCAATCGATGGGTGACCGTTTCATCAATGCCGGCGTGGCCGAACAGAACATGGTGGGCATGGCAGCCGGCATGGCGCGCAGTGGCTACAAAGTGTTTTGCTACAGCATCGCTCCCTTTGTGGTGTATCGATGCTTAGAGCAAACGCGAAACGATGTTTGTTTGCATAACCTACCTGTTTTTTTGGTGGGTAATGGAGGTGGGTATGGGTATGGCATCATGGGGTCCTCGCATCATGCGTTGGAAGACATTGCCTGCCTTGCCCCGCTTCAAAACATGTCGTGTCATGTACCTGCCTTTATTGAGGATCTTGAAACATCCATGCACGCCATTGTTAATGAGTCAAGACCTGCCTATCTTAGACTAGGCTTAGGGAAACAAGCGCCATCAGAGCAACTGCTTTTCGATGCTTTTCGATGCGTGCACAAAAGCACAAGCGCTCAACATACTGTTATTGCCATGGGGCCCTTGGTTAACAATGTGCTAGCCGCAATGCAACAGCATGAAAAAGCCGACCCTATTGACCTTTTTACGGCTATCCGTTTTCCATTCCGCAGCATTCCGCAGCAACTCATTGATTCGATTAAACAGAGCAAGCGGATTATACTTTTAGAAGAACACGTAGCACAAGGTGGTCTTGCGCAACAATTCCTCTATCATTTTGCGAAGCTAAATATTGCTACTGATAGCATTACAACATTGCATGCCCAGGGGTATCCAGGTCAGATCTATGGCGACCAAGCTTTTCATCAAAAACAATCTGGACTTGATACTCAATCCATCGCCAAACTCATTATCTCCGCTTAATCATGGAAAAGAACACATCCATCTTTGCTGAAAACATCATCCGCTTGTTTTCTAATAACAAAAGTGAAGAGCAAAAAGAAGAATTAAAAACACACCTCGGAATGATGAAATACATCTTTCTGATGCTTGCTGTGGTTACATTGGCGTATAGCAACCACTTCAAAAACGAGTTCCACTTCGACGATACGCATACCATTTGTAACAACCTCTATATTCGTGACATAGGCAATATCCCGCGTTTCTTTAAAGATGTAACCACCGGTAGCTCATTGCCAGCAAACCAAGCATATCGACCGATGACCACAACAACCTTGGCTATCGACTATTGGATTGGTCAAAAATTGAGTGGTGATGGATTCAATTCAACGTTTTATTTCCACCTCTCCACTTTCATCTGGTACTTACTTCAGCTCGTGCTGATGTATTTTATTTTCTACAAGATTTTCAACCTCGCCCACAAACACCACTGGAACAAATATTTCGCGCTGTTCGGTGCGCTCTGGTATGGTGTCCTTACATCGAACGCGGAAACAATTAATTACATCATCTCGCGTACCGATTCGCTATCCACAGTAGCCGTAATCATTGGCTTCGCGATGTATATGTATTCCGCTATATCTCGTAAATACTACCTTTATCTTATACCGATCATCATCGGCATGTTCGTAAAAGAACCCGCTATGATCTTTGCGCCATTGTTGTTTTTCTACATCCTTTTCTTTGAAAAGAAGATGTCTATTGGTGAATTATTTTCATCAAAAAACCGCTCAGCACTTAGTCATACCTTTGTGCGTGTTTTGCCTGTTATTGCTATTTGCATCGCATTGGTGTATTTCATCATACACATGCTGCCTCCTTTGTGGACCGGTGGCGGTGTCGACCGCCTCACCTACCTGCAAACACAGACCTTTGTAATTGTTCACTACTTTTTGACGTTCTTCCTTCCAACAGGTCTAAGCGCAGACACAGACTGGACTCCTATTCGCAACATCTTTGACGACCGCGTCATCGTGGGCACAGCCTTCCTAATCGGTATGATTTATACTATTGTAAGAACCTCGAATGATGCACGAACCCGTCCCATCAGCTTTGGTCTTATTTGGTTTCTTTTAGCTTTGGCACCGACTTCTAGCTTTATGCCACTGGCAGAGGTACTCAACGACCACCGTATCTTTTTCCCATTCGTTGGATTGATGCTGGCGGTGACTTGGTCCATAGCACTTTTTTTGACCGACAAAGAACACAAAATTATGCAATCTTCAAGCACTCGTGCTGCAGTTCTAATGCTCGGCGGTTTGCTCATCGCTGCGCATTGTTACGGAACCTATCAACGCAACAAAGTGTGGAACAACGAAGATGGTTTATGGTACGATGTAACTATAAAAAGCCCACAAAACGGACGTGGACTAATGAACTACGGCTTAGCAAAAATGCGTAAAGGAGAATATCAGGAAGCACTAAACTATTTCAACCGCGCCCTTGTTTATGTTCCTAACTACTCTTACCTACAAACCAACTTAGGCATATTGAAAAACGCCATGGGCAACAAAGCCGAGGCTGAAGTGCATTTCAAACAATCCATTGCACTCGATGCCAACAACCCGGAGAGTTATTACTTTTATGGTAATTACCTAAAAAACTGCGGTCGTTATCAAGAGGCATTAGGAATGGCGCAGCAAGCACTTCAGTTGGCCCCAGGTCATATTTCTTCACAGAACCTGATGAATGAATTATTAGCCACACCCGGTGGACTTCAATCTCCTCTTGAAGCCGCTGAGAAGCTTGTAAATACTGCACACACTCCTGAAGCCTATCTTAATCTAAGTCTGCAGTATTACAATGCCCGTCGCTACGAGGACTGTATAAAAATGTGTGAACAAGCCTTGCTACTGAAACCAAATTGGGATGCAGCATACAACAATATCTGCTGCTCATACAACGAGCTTCACAAGTGGAATGAAGCCATAACGGCATGCGAAACCGGCTTAAAGCACAACCCCGACCATCGCCAACTGAAAGGCAATCTAGAGGTATCAAAAAAAGGATTACAAGGCAATTAATTTCTTTTAAGAGAAAACACTAATGAATATATTAGGATTCAACTGTTTCGGACACGACTCGGCTGCGGCGCTTATCATTGACGACGAAGTAGTATTCGCTGTCGAAGAAGAACGATTAAATCGTAAAAAGCACGATGGCAGGATTCCAGTCATGGGCATCGCCGAGTGTTTAAAATACGGCAACCTTAAACTGAGTGATATTGACCATGTCACCTTTTTTTGGAAACCGTCTATTTCGTATTCAAAGATTCCCGTATTCATGCTTAAGTATTGGGATAAACTGCCACAACTTTTGATGGAGCAGAAAAGTTTTACGGTAGAAGAAAACTTGGGAATGCTAAACTACCTAGGTGATATGCGTAAACTGCCGCAAACACTAGAACGCTTGTTTCCTGAAAGCAAGAAACCAAAGTTCAAGTTCCACCTTCTCGAACATCACCTCTGCCATGCTGCTAGCTCGTTCTTTTCATCCGAACACGAAGATGCCGCAATCTTTACTGTAGATGGCGCTGGCGAATGGACCACCTGCATGCTTGCACATGGACGAGGAAATCAAATCAATAAACTCGCGACTGTTGAAACACCGCACTCTATCGGCGCTTTTTACCAAGCGATATCTAGACATCTGGGCTTCAAGCTTATTTCTGGTCCAGGAAAATTAATGGGCCTTGCATCGTATGGCAATCCCGACACCCCCGAATACGAAATGATGAAGAAACTCATCACGTTCACATCCGATGGCGGGTTTCGTCTCGACATGAGTTACTTCTGCTACCACTATACGCGCAAAACCGGTGTGACAAAGAAATTCGAAAATCTTTTTGGTCCTTCGAAAACAGAAGGGAAAGATTGGACAGAGCATGAACTTAATGTAGCAGCAGCAGCGCAACACATCATTGAGGATTTCTTTCTTCATGCAGCGGCCTACCTTAAAAAGAAAACCAACTCTGAAAACCTTTGTATGGCAGGGGGCGTTGCCTTAAACAGCGTTGCCAACGGACTTATTGCTAAGTCGGGCCTCTTTAAAAATATTTATATACAACCCGCAGCTGGCGATAGCGGAACAACTATCGGCAGCGCCTTGTACCTAAACCATGCTATACTCAATCGCAAACGCAAGTTTGTTATGAAAACGGCTTTCTACGGTCCAAGTTACAACACCAACGAATACGAGACTGAGCTAAAGAAACATACCCTTCCATATCTGCAGTCGCCCCTAAACTATGAGTTCGCCGCTAAAAAACTTGCCGAAGGAAAAATCCTCGGATGGTTCCAAGGCAAACTCGAATTCGGTCCACGCGCCCTCGGCAACCGTAGCATCATAGCCAGTCCGACAATCGAGACAATGAAAGACACGCTGAATGCTCGTGTGAAGTTTCGTGAAGGATTCAGACCGTTTGCTGCTATCGTGCTCGAAGAAGACTGTGGATTGTATTTTGACTCGGACTTCCCAAATCCATTCATGCTCATGGTGTACAATGTGAAGCCCGAAATGCTTGGAAAACTGCCTGGCATAACCCATGTTGACAATTCTGTTCGAATACAAACCGTTAACAAGGAAGAGAACCCAGAGATGCATGCTTTGCTTACCGCATTCAAAAAAGAAACAGGCTACTCTGTGCTCATCAACACGTCTTTTAACATCAAGGGAGAACCCATCGTTTGCTCACCATACGACGCTATTGATAGCTTCGAGCGAGCAGATATGGATTATCTTGTGATGGGTAATTATGTGGTGGCCAAACCGGGTGACGAAAAAAGTTTGGATCCACTCAAGGCCTAAAATAGACTTATTTAGTATTGCTAAACAAGGCCTCCAACGAAGCTTTGCAATCCTTAATGACTATACCAAGTCGGTGTAAATCGCCTTTCGTTTCGCGGTAACGTAAAGCGATCAAACCCCTAAGATTTTCGCGCCCGACAGGCAAATGAAACCCTAGGCTTTCTGACACCCAAAGAAGCATATCTAACAAGCGATAAGGGACCTTCAGAAAGCGAGCCGAAAGACTATTCATTGCTGCCAATAAGAGAAAAAATTCCTTATAGGTTAAGGACTCCGGCTCTGCAACACTAAACACGCCTGACAGGTCTTTTAAAAGAATATGCTCGATCGCCAAGCAAAGATCATCAACAGCAATGGTTTGCATGGGCTGCCTTCCACCTTGTATCAATGGAATGCGTTTTCCGGCCGCTATATGCGCATTCATTTTGCTAAACAAACCACCATCGCCTAAAACCGCACCGGGACGAACAATCGTGTCTGTATCCCTACAAAAAAGCTGCTCTATGGCATACTTTTGACGACCGTAAAGCGATTCGGAATCAACAGATGATGAGAAGCTAGATATAAACACATTGCGACGCAAACTAGCTTGACGACTGCAAGCCAACAATTGCTTCGCGCCTGTAACATTGCAATCAAAATTGTTGGGCAGATAGGCCGCATGAATAAAATACGCCGCTTCTCTAAACAAATCAACAGCGGGCGCCTGAAGCAAATCGTATAAGCGATACTCCACGTCCTTCAATGGTTTAGAAGGAAATACCCGAACGAGCGCAATCACGGTCCATCCTTTAGCAAGAAAATGGCGCACCAAATGGCCTCCTATAAATCCACTGGCTCCACTTATAATTACCTTTCCGTACATGTCTTTATCGATGAACTGATTCAGTGTTTAATAATCCCTTAGCCACAGCATGCGCATTGGCCATGAGGGACAACGTCAAACCTTTAGCCGGCAAGAAACGAAAGCCAGATCCATCGGCTACATACACGCTTTTCGATCCATGCAAACGACCATCTTTTGCAAGGGTGAACATTCCCTCTTTCTCTGAAAAAGGCAGTGTGCCCGCATAGTGAATGCTTGAACCGTGACCCGGGTCTATTTTACTTAATGCATAACAACCCAAGCTGCGCATCGCTTTTACAAAAGACTGCTCACGACTAAGCACCTTCTGATTTTCAGTTTCTGAAAGAATATATACCGCTTTTAAACTATCGCCACTATAGGTTGAAGCCTTTTGCAACTGAAGATACTTCTGATCACCTGGTTTTTCAGTGTGGTGAATGCCCATGATTTTTATAGCCGGCAACAAGTACTGAAACAATTTGCGGGAATCACGAAAAGCTAGCGGCGCTTGCTCCATCACCCGAAAGAGCATCAAGGATCGATAGCTGTATATAGATGCCATGCCCACATCCGACTGATCTCCACGTGGATCGTGAAACAAAGAAAGCTGTGCCATGCCCGTAGTGTGACGATCCATCGCGCTGCCTAAAAAACGCGGCTGAATGCAGGGAACATAACAGTATGGGTTGGATAGCAAAGGCAAGCGCTGATCAACTGCATTCGCTGAGCGCAAAACAATTCGAGCGGTTCCTAATACACCTGGAGCAAGCAGTAACTTACGGGCTTTAAACTCAATATTAGCGCCAGTTTCAGTATGTATTCCAGAAACAGAAACCGCATCACCGAGCTCCGCGTAACGCATCACCAAGCATTCGGATACATACGTGAAGTTGTTGTGCTTTTTTAATTCATCAACCGTTATCCATGGACGATAGGCGCTTTTTTTTGCATCACTATAAAATTCCATGTCTTGATAATCTAGCTTCTTGCGATCGCCTTTGTCTTCGGTAAGCAAGGCCAGTGCGGGCTTTCCCATATAGAAACCACGACTATTGAAACCTTTCTTTTGTTTTTTATAAGTACTCAGAAGACGCGAAGAACCACGATCTATTTCGATGGCGGGCATAACATCCTTTAAAGGGCCTGAGGTAAACGGCAACGCGTCGTCACTGGCCGATGCAATTCCTATGCGGCGCGAAACGGTTTGATAAGCCTCCGCCATGCGTTGAGAATCCATGCCGGATTGCTGTAACTCAGCATCTGAAAAAACGCAGCAACCCAAGCCCCAGCCCCCGCCTAGCCCACCATAGGCAAGCGATTCCATAGGAAAAAAAGTATCTGATAGCAAGGGCAACCAACGCGAAACACCCTCCATAAGGTATCGACGTGGCGGCGTCAACTGCGCACCCGTCTTGACTCCCGGTGTAGGTATACCCTCAAAATCATCACCTAAAAAAATACGGTGTTGATCGTTTTTTTGTTCGCGAATAGAGGTAAAATCAAGATCGGGTATTACCTGTTTATAGCGCTCGTCTTTTTTACCAACATCTAACATAAGCACCTTTGCGCCATGTTCCACCAAGGTTTGCGCAGCCATAGCTCCCGTGCATCCAGAGCCAACTACGATGAAGTCAAAGAGCTTATCCTTCATGCTATCAGCTTTACAAGGATAAATCCGAAAGCAGCTCGAAGACCAGCGAAGACCGCACTGAATATCGCTTTTAGATGTTGGACAGGGCTATGCTCATAAGGAAGATAGACTGCAGCGTGAGCAGGTTGTGTTTCGAGTATTGCAGATAATACAAAAAGCTTCCGACGAATCACTGATCGCGGATTAGCAAGGGCCAAACCTGCATCCACCAAGGGCAGCAGCATAGGATGAAGAAGCAATCGATCCAACAGGCGCTGTTCGTCTGATGAAGGAACTATCGCCAAACGCTCCATGGCTTGCACATACAAAACCACGGCGCTATCAACAGGTTCAATTCCGTTTAAAAGATATCGACCAAACACAAGTGCCTCCGATTGATGCTGCTGATTCATGCCTGTTTTTGCTCAAGCTTATTCTTTAGCAAAGCCATCTCTTGTGCCATGGTTTTATTCTGTGCTTGTAATTTAGAAACCACGATTGATAAATGCAATAGGTAAACGAGCACAGCAATGATAGCTCCCATGAAAACAGTATTCGGCGGTGAATATACACCGAGGTGATAAGCAACCAAATCGAGTCCGTGTCGCCAAAAAGAAAAGAGAATGAGAATAGCCGTGCAGATGATCCATACAATGGCATATTCTTCGCGCAATTTACCTTTGATGATCAAACGACCGATAAAGCCGAGGAAGAGCAAACTGCCAACAATAGCAATGATTTGTATACGTTCCATGTTTATTTTTTTCTGCGGATTCGGATATAAGTAAACAGAATCGCTATGCTTACTTTGAACATATAATAGAAGGAATTGAGCGAGTTGATAGAAGAAACACCTCCTTGTCGTTCTAGCATTTCAACAGGATGCTCAGCCACTTTGAGATTGTTAAAAGCATATAAGATGATGGCCTCTGGCTCCGGATATTCGTCTGGATAATAATCGTCAACCACTGCTAATGCCTTACGATTAAGCATTCTAAATCCTGAGGTACTATCAGCAACACGAATACCCGTAAGTAAATAATTGAGATGTGAAAAAAAACGAATCCCCACACGGCGCATAAAGGAGCTCTGAAAGCCTGTCTTTGCAATGAATCGAGAGCCAATCAGCACGTCAGCCTCTTGCTGTTCTATTGCTTTCAATAGTGCTGGAATAGCTTCAGCTGGATGCTGACCGTCGCCGTCTACTTGCACTGCATAATCATATCCTTTGCGGAAAGCATACCGAAAGCCTGTTTGTACAGCACCGCCAATGCCTAAATTGACAGGCAGATGAAGAGAAACACAAGGCAGTGCATCTATGATTGAAGCGGTGTTGTCGCGCGAGCAGTCATTAACCACAACAACTGTAAGCTGCAAATGCTCACGAATTGCCACTTGTTGTATCTGGTGCACTACATCAGCTATAGCCTGCTCTTCATTGAATGCTGGAATGATGACTGCGATCCGCGAAAAGGAATTTAACATACAAAAAAGCGATGAATTTTACAAACGCATGACAGTAAAAAAAAAGAATGAACTGATTAGCAAAGAAATAACAAAAACGTGTATTCTAATCCGACAAATTTATTTAAATTTAAGCACAAATTGACTATCGTCCTACATGCCCACTGCTGAACCCTTATCCGCCTCCCTTCTTCGTTTCTTTGGTTTTGATACCTTTAAAGGAGAGCAGGAAGCCATTATACAAAGCATTTTAGATCGCAAAGACACCTTCGTTATCATGCCAACGGGAGGTGGTAAATCGCTCTGCTATCAGCTTCCGGCGTTAATCAGTGAGGGAACAGCGGTTGTTATCTCCCCACTCATTGCCTTGATGAAAAACCAAGTCGATGCGCTGCGCGGATTTGGTACAGACGATGCCGTGGCGCATTTTATGAACTCCTCGTTAACGAAAACGGAGATCACACAAGTACGCAAGGATATCAAATCGGGACGCACCAAAGTGCTCTATGTAGCACCCGAGTCGCTTACAAAAGAAGAGAATGTCGATTTTTTACACGACATCCCAATTTCCTTTTTCGCTATTGATGAAGCGCACTGTATCTCCGAATGGGGGCACGACTTCAGACCCGAGTATCGCCGTCTGCGGCCGCTCATCGAACGGATCGGAATGGTCCCTATCCTAGCCCTCACAGCTACCGCCACACCGAAGGTGCAACAAGACATTCAGAAAAATTTAGGCATGATGGATGCCAACGTATTCAAGGCCTCCTTCAACCGTGCGAACCTGTATTACGAGGTTCGCCCAAAGGTTGGCGTGATAAAAGAAATTGTGCGGTATGTAAAGAATAACGCAGGCAAATCAGGCATCATCTATTGCTTAAGCCGCAAAAAGGTAGAAGAAGTAGCCCAAATGCTCATTGCAAATGGCATCAAAGCCCTGCCTTATCATGCCGGACTTGATGCTTCGGTGCGCAGTGCAACGCAAGACCAGTTTCTTAAAGAAGATATCGATGTTATCGTTGCTACCATTGCTTTTGGAATGGGTATCGATAAACCCGATGTGCGCTTTGTCATTCACCACGACATCCCGAAATCACTAGAAGGATATTACCAAGAAACAGGGCGTGCCGGACGTGACGGACGCGAAGGTCGATGCATCTGTTTCTATAGCTATAAAGACATTGAGAAGCTGGAGAAATTCATGAACAACAAACCGGTGGCCGAACAAAATATTGGCCGACAACTGTTGTTGGAAACCGTCGCTTTCGCTGAAGCATCATCCTGCCGCAGGAAACAACTTTTGCACTATTTCGGAGAAGTGTACACCACCGAAAATTGTGGCAACTGCGACAATTGCCTGCATCCAAAAACAAAATTCGAAGGCAAGGAAGAAATAGCGCAGCTGCTGGAAGTGGTGAATATCGTCAAAGAAAAATTTGTTGCCGAGCATGTCATTAATATCTTAATGGGTAAAGCGGAGCCGCAGGTTAAATCATACGACCACCATAAACTCGAAATCTTCGGGGAAGGCTCAGAGTACGACGAGAAGTTTTGGAATGCCGCGGTAAGACAAGCGGTGCTTGAAGAATTACTCTCAAAAGACATCGAAAATTACGGGCTGCTAAAACTTACCGACGCTGGGCGCGCATTCTTAGCCAACCCGGTTTCTTTCATGCTTACCAAAGATCACGATTACGAAGGTATCGAGATGGATGAGGACAGCGAAAACCCGCCACAAGGGTCTGCTGGCGCGGCCGACAGCGAACTCTTCGCACTGCTTGAAGACCTGCGCAAACGAATCGCCAAACAGCTCAACCTTCCTCCTTTTGTAATCTTTCAAGAAAACTCCTTAGAGGAGATGACCATTCAATATCCAATCACCATCGATGAATTAAAAAACATCACCGGTGTTGGCGCAGGGAAAGCCATGAAATTTGGCAAAGCCTTTGTGGAAGCCATTGCACAGTATGTGCAAGAAAAAGAGATCGAGCGACCTGTAGATATGATCATCAAATCGGTGGCCAATAAATCGATTCAGAAGATTCAAATTATTCAAAGCATCGATCGCAAGTTGGGCTTGCCTGATATTGCACGAGCACGCGGTATTCAAACGGATGCGGTGCTCGACGAGATTGAGATTATCGTTGGCTCAGGTACGCGTATCGATATCAGTTATTACATCAACACCATTATCGATCAAGAACGCCAACAAGAAGTGTATGAATACTTCCAGTCGGCCGATAATGATTCTGTTGAAGCTGCATTGATTGAACTTGGCGAAAACGATTATTCAAGCACGGATATTCGCTTGATGCGGATCAAGTTCATGTCGGAACTAGGGAACTAAATCGTGGGTCTTGCTTAGGATTGCAACTCGGCGATAGCCAACCAAGCCATCATGCCCGTTGAGGTTCGAAGTGCTTCCTCGTCGATATCAAAGCTGGAGGTGTGCACAGATGAGGTAATGCCTTTACTTTCGTTGCGGATACCGAAGCGGTAAAAACAGGCCGGCATCACTTGCGAATAGTAGGCGAAATCTTCGGCGGCCATCCACAGGTCCAAATCAATCAAATGCTCAGCTCCGAGATAGTCAATTGCATGCTGTTTCGCACGCTTGGTTAAAGGCTCGTCGTTGATTAAAAAAGGATAGCCTTTGCTAATTTTTACCTCCGCCTTGCCTCCCATCTTTTCAGCTTCTTCTTGCGCTATCTGCGTAATCAAGAGATGCGCTTCTGCCCGCCATTCTTCGTTCATCGTGCGAAAGGTGCCTTCCATAAAAACCTGATCCGGTATCACATTGGTAGCGCCCATGCCGCTTATTTTACCAAAAGCAAGCACGGTTGGATGCGCTGTATGAAGCTTGGTTTTAGGATCCATAAACTTTTCGTTCATAACCAACAGCACCTTGGATGCAATCAATAAAGGATTGATGTAGTTGGCCGGTATAGCTGCGTGACCACCCTTTCCGCTAATCGTAAGATACAATTCATCGGTGGAAGCCATATACAAGCCCGACCTAAATCCAACCTTGCCTGCAGCAAACAGGTTCGTCACATGCTGCCCGAAGATGCTCGCTGGGCTTGGATTCTGCAGGGCCCCTTCTTTAATCATCAAGGATGCACCGCCAGGCAATTTCTCTTCGCCGGGTTGAAAAATCAACTTCACAGTTCCTTTCCAAAGAGCACGGGTTTGCATAAGGATGTATGCAGCACCTAAGAGCGATGCGGTGTGTGCATCGTGACCACAGGCGTGCATCACGCCTTCATGAAGCGAGCCATAATCGCGACCTGAAACCTCTTTAATGGGCAAGGCATCCATATCTGCACGCAAAGCCGTTACCTTGCTTTCAGGATCAAGACCTTCAATAAGGGCCACAATACCAGTGCCTGCAATACCGCTAGTGTAGGGTATTCCTAGCAAATCAAGCTGAGCAGCTATATAGGCCATTGTTTCATGCTCCTGAAACGACAGCTCAGGATTGCGATGCAAGTGACGGCGAATGGCAACAACATCGGGCAAATGCCGACTTGCTAAGTCTTTTATGGTGGCAATAAGTGACATCGCTTATTTGGTAAAAATCATTTTCAAAGCAAGCAGAAGAACGACAATGCCAAACACCTTGCGAATCACCTCCGCTGGAAGCCCGATCGCTAATTTAGAGCCGAAGTAGCCACCGATTATGAAGGATGCGGAAAGGATTAGTGCGGCCTTCATGTCCACCATCTGATTCTTGTAGTAGTTGTAAACTCCGAGAATACCGATTGGCGGAAGCATCATCGCCAAGGTTGTTCCTTGACTCATGTGTTGACTCATGCCTATAAAATAGATCAGTGCTGGCACCACAACAATGCCGCCGCCAAGACCGATAAACCCACTGAGCACACCGGCTACTAAGCCGATAGCCAATAAAATAAAAATGATTGTCATAGAATTTACTTTAGTTTCCAATGTATGTCTAATTGAGGTTGAAATTAAAAATCCATTCCAAGAGAAAAATACAGCATTCGAGGCTTATTGGTTTTCCCATTCTCAAAGCCCCAAGCCCAATCCAAGCGCGCAAAATAGCCAAGCAAACGGCTTCTCAAGCCATAGCCGTAACCTGCAACTATAGGTTGGCGCTGATTAACAAGCGTGATTGTAAACGGTGGACTTTCTATCACATTTGAGTTCAATGAATTGGCCGCGGCCCAAGGCGACTTCCCAGTCCATGCTGAACCCGCATCACAAAAGCCGATCACTTGAAAGTTTTTTATAAAGTCTGATTTTATTGGTCGCGACATTAAATACTTGAACACAGGTATACGAAGCTCGCTATTTATTACAGCAAAAGAATTGCCGTTTCGAATGTTCTGCTGAAAGCCACGCAGGTTGGTGGCCAAGGCTTGAAAGGCATAGTTTTGCGAATTGTCGATTGGGATGGAATAGTTGAACTGAGGCTTAGACCAACTATCCGTCGAACCCAAATAGTATACTATTTTACCTTCACCCAAAGAGGTGGCAGCAGCGATGCGATTGGCCCAGATAATATCGCGATGAATTTTCTGATAGTGTCTAAAATCAAAGCCAGGAGCATACATCGGCTTGTTTAACTTGATCGTTTTTGGTATGTTGTTTTCAAAAGTCAAGTCGTCTTCCTGCATAATTTCAAAGAATGCTTTAAAGCGAATTCCCTGGTACAGATTTAATCCTCGACTGATCGTGTTATCAAAAACATACTCTGTTTTAAAGGTCAGATAATTATCATAATAGTTTGGTACCTGAAGATTCTGGATATCGGTCGATAAATAAACGGCTCGATCGCTTCTGAAACCAAAAGTAGTGCGCACCGAAGAGACCTCGCTAAAGGGGTATTTCAATTGATAGCGCAGTTCATTGGTCTGCACGCGTATCTTGGTGTTCGATCCATCGAAAGTATACATACGTCCTTCGCGATAGAATGTCAATTGCTTATCGAGGCGATGTTTTAGATTCTCTACACTAATGTAATATCCAAGTGTTCGAAAGTCATTAGACGTTTTAATTGCGCCTGTAATTCGGTAATCTTCGAAGAGGTCGTTAATGGCTATAGACGCTTTTAGATTCATCCCCGATCCAAAGGTAACCGGACCGCCTCCGGCATATAACTGGTAAGTAGGACTAAGTAAGCTGTTGTCCAATTGGAGCTGCAAGTAACTTGAGCCAAAAGCAGTATTGTAATTGCGTTTTAAAACTCCTGGTTGCTTTTTAATGGACGGTGGATAAATGCTATCCTTGCTTGCTACCGCAGCTTGTTGCCCATTTCGGTTTATGGTATCCGCAACGGTGGATAAATACTGGAACTCGTTTTGAAAATAGGGAGTCGAGCTAGTATTTTTTAAATCTAAACCAGGCATCGGTGATCGAACATCTATTACGACGGGTTTTTGCACTCTATCAGCGGCATCGCTTGTCATTCCAGCTAGTTTTTGCTTTAGCCGAAATGGGGTCTCCTGCAAAGAAGTCGATTCGAGCCTCGAAGTTGAAGGCGCATCAACAATAACCATTCGTACTTTACCTTCGATGTAATGAAACTGCGCCATCTTGGTTCGCTTGGCGTTTATGTCTTGACTGATAATGCCTTGACTATAATCCGTCACAGGCCACACATCTATTTTGTCGCGGTAGTGCTCAATCGTATCCACAAAACTGAGTATGCTGTCAAGATGAGCGATGTAGCGATTCCGAACGCCGTTAGCATCGCTAATAAAAACAAGATGGCTACTGTCTAGCTCGGTTGGCATGGACTCGTTTATGTTTTGCGTAGCCGTGATGCGCTGCAACACCGGCGCTTTTCCTTTGTAGTCATACAAGAATAGATCTGTATGCGTCATTCCTGGCAAGGTATCCTTGCGGGAAACAGCAATACTATCACTTAAACGGCAGGAAGCAAAAACAATTTTCCGGGAGCCTTGCACAAAACGCGGATTAAAATCGTCATAGCGATCGTTGGTGATGTTATCCATAGTCCGCGACTGCGTGTTGTAAACAAATACATCCGATTGTCCTTTTACTACGGCCGACATAACAAGCAGCTTCCCATTGTCGGAATAAGCCATATCCAACACCTTGTCGATATTAAAAATTTGACTCTTGTTGCTCTCCTTTTTTTCAAGATCGAACTGTTCCAGCCATACTTTACCTACTTCTTCGCAAACGAGCGACACTGTTTTACCATCCGGACTCCAGGCAAGCACAGGAAAAGAAACATCGGTCAAATGCTCGACGCTACGATAGCCCTTTCTCTTGATCGTAGTGCGCTTATTCGTTGAGAGATCGACCACACGCACAGCGTATTTTCCATGATCGTTGCTCACCCAAGCAAGACGATCGCCGCTAGGTGAAAGCTTGATTTGGTAGTTTTGTTTGACAGCGGCTTTACCCATACGCATTGAAGACATTGGCGTAATACGCTTAACAGTATCTTGGGCATAGCGCACATTGTAATAATCGTACCAAGCTCCTGAAAGTCCGCGCGAATTGATACCCAAAACAAACAAGAAAGCACTTTCGATATTGCGGTTCACTCGTGTCATGTAGAGCAAATTCGACAAGGATGCGTCACCGAACTTGTCCGCAATAAATGCCCACACAGACTGCCCCGCATAGCGCGCATCCTCACCAGTTAAGCGGCTGAATTTGGTATAGGTGTTGTTGATGATTCCATCCCGCACGCGATCGTCGATGGTGGCATCCCAGGGTTTCGAAAGATAGGCGCATAAACCCGTTATGTACCAATCAGGCAAGGTGAGCAAAGCTGCATTTTGCAAGGCATTCTTAATGTCGCCACCATATAAAATCTGATTGATCATAATCTGTGCAAGCCCATAGCTAATCTGCTCTTGCAGCTGAGCATGGTCGCCAGTGAAGTACAAAAATATTTTGTTGCCAACAATTTTGGTTGTGCCGCCAATGTTGAAAGGTTCTTCCGTCACTAAACCGATATTGCTTTGACGCATGTCCGACAGTTTATTAAAAACAATAAACTGAACGCGCCCATCCAACTTGTAATCCAAGCGGCGCTCGATGTCGTCGAGGTGCTCACCGGCCGCTTTGCGCACAAAATCGCCTAGCTCCTGCCCTCCTTGATACGAATAGACATCAAATCGCGACTGCCTATAAAAGGTCCAAAAAAGATCGTTATACTGCAACCTATTCTTGCCAAAATTCATTTGATACCCCTGATAGAACTGGGCATTCGCTAACGTTGGAGCCATGCAAACCAAAAGGAACGCAACAACGACGAGGCGAAGAAAGAATGTGGAGAAAAAGGAACCGGCTCTTTGCATGACGGGCATGTACCTTGCGAATTTAATCAAATAAAAGCAAACAAGCGCGTATCGGATGCAGGCATTTTCTACAAAAGCTGTATGTTTACAAAAACCCTTAGACATGCACATCAAGTCCTTTACTTTCAATCCCTTCTCTGAAAACACCTATGTATTGTCCGATGCAACGGGCGAATGCGTTATCATCGACCCAGGATGCGCTAACGCAGACGAACGCCTAGAGTTAATGAGCTACCTGCAAGACAACAAACTGAAACCCGTTAAACTGCTTAACACGCATTGCCACATCGACCATGTTTTAGGAAACAAATGGGTGGCTAATACCTTTGGTCTAGGCTTGGAGATGCATGAACTGGACCTTCCAATGCTCGACGCATTAATGGATGTTGCTCGGATGTATGGTGTGCCGGCCGAGCCATCACCAGCTCCTGCGAAGTTTATAAACGAGGGCCAATCGATTGTTTTTGGAAGCACCACGCTAGACATTTTTTTCACCCCAGGCCATTCACCTGGCAGCGTTGTGTTCTTCAACAAAGAAACCAAACAACTCATCGCTGGCGATGTGCTCTTTTATGAGAGTATAGGCCGCACCGACCTACCAGGCGGCGAACACCAAACCTTGCTAAACTCCATCCGCCAAAAGCTTTGGCCACTGCCCGATGAAACTGTTGTTCACCCCGGACATGGCCCCTCCACAACAATTGGACATGAGAAAACGCACAATCCATTTCTTCAATAAAGGGCAAAAAAAAGCCGGCTCGATAAACGAGCCGGCCCTAACACAAAAACACTAAACACTTATTTCTGTTTCGTCATTTCTAAGTTGGCACGAAAACTAACGTCTTCCCCAACAATAGAACCGCCGCCATCAAGCATCTGGTTCCATTTTAAACCATAAGCAATACGGTTGATGGTGCCTTGCACCTTAAAACCCGCTTTGGTATTGCCATAGGGATCCTTCATAGTACCACCGTAAGTTACAAGCAACTCCATCGGCTTGGTCACATCACGAATGGTCATGTTGCCAACCAATTTATAGGTTTTATCACCCGTCTTGGTCATTGAGGTGGATTTAAATTTCATGGTCGGATATTTATCCGCGCTAAAAAAATCATCGCCTTTCAAATGTGTGTCGCGCATTTCGTTATCCGTGTTTACAGATGCAACTTCAATGCTGAAGTCGATTGTTGACTTAGAAAAATCATCCGTTGTATTCGGGTTCACACAAGTGCCTTCGAATTTCTTGAAAGATCCCTCTACTTCGGATACCACTAAGTGGCTTACTTCAAAACGGATGTTGGAGTGAACAGCATCCACTTTCCATGTTGATTGCGCCTGCGTAGCAAGCATAGTTACTGCAGCAAAGGCAGTCAATAAAATTGTTTTCATTTTTTATGTTTTTTATTTATGAATTCAAATTTAGAAATAGATATTCATTGTACATACAATTAATTTTATTTTTATTATAATCTATTGATATTCAATTATTTACAATATAAATACCAACAAATTAAAGCCTCTATACAACCATAATTCAGGCTTTATTCATTTACAAAACAGTACTTTTGCAAAAAAAAATATGAACCTCCGCAATTTAGCCATCGTCTCTAACATTACTTTAGCCATAGCTGTGGCTATTCTTTATGTGCTCCATTTTAAAGGCCAAAATGAAACTGCAATGCCTCCAATGGTATCGGCTTCGGGCAGTGGTAATTTGGTTTATGTAAACATAGACACCTTACTCGAAAACTATACCCTCTATCAAAAGAAGAAGGTTGAATTTGAAACAGCTCAAAAGAGTTTCGAAGCAGATATGGAAGGTAAAAAGGCGCAACTGCAGGCGAACTACGATGCAGCCCAAAGCAAGGCGCGCGCAGGCAATATGACCGAGGCGCAAATGCAGGCAGAGGAAGAAAAACTAATGCAGCAGCAGCAGCAACTTATGGACTACAAAACGGGCGTGGAAGAGAAGATGGCGCAGCAGAATGTAGAATTCAACAAGTCTTTATACAACCAACTCAACGCATACCTGCGCGAAATGAACAAAACCGGTCGGTATCAATTCATTTTTGGATATACCCAAGAAGGGGGCATATTGCTTGCGAACGACTCGCTCAACATCACAAAATATGTGCTCGAAGGCCTGAACAAGAAATACGCAGAGGAAGCAGCTAAATAAGGCTAAGCCAACAGTTCTAGGATTTTATTTTCAACCTCATTTGAATCCCATTTTTCAGCAATACCGGGCATGGCCATGATTTGGTCCATAATTTTTTCTTGCCTCTTCCCTTCGGCCAAGGCCTCGGAGTAGCGCACCTGCGGTGAAAAAGTGACCAATGAATATTGTGGCGTCCATTTAGCTGGATGCAAACCGGAGAAACGTGCCTCTATTTGCTTACGCAAACGGAAAGCGGGCTGCCCAACCAAGTCGCGCATCTCAATAAAGTTCTGTAAGGCCAGATCTGCGATTGCGTCTCCATCGGGCTTGCGCAATCCTTGAAAGGCTTCAAAGATGGCATCCCAATCATCTCCTTTTGTACCCATCAAACTATCGAGCACCAGGCAATCTTCGAAGCCGCAATTCATGCCTTGCCCGAAAAAGGGCACAATGGCATGAGCCGCATCACCAATCAGCATCATCGATTCGCCGATGCGCCAAGGATAACATTTAACAGTAACCAAAGAAGCAACCGGATTGTTTTTAAAATCCTCAACAAGAGTAGGAATCAAGGGGATTGTATCTGGAAAAACACGCTGAAAAAAATCCATTATTTCAGCATCGGTTTTAAGCGTTGCAAAAGAGGTTTCGCCTTCAAAAGGAAAAAACAAAGTGCATGTAAAACTACCGTCGAGGTTCGGAAGTGCAATGAGCATGAATTCGCCACGCGGCCAAATATGCAGTGCGTTTTTATCAATGAGAAAAGTTCCATCAGGACCAGCGGGAATAGTTAATTCCTTATACCCGTGTGGTATATAAAACTGCGAATAGTTGAAACGATCGGTGCCTAGCTGCATTTGCAGTCGTGCTGCAGAATACGCGCCATCCGAACCAAAAATAAGATCCGACTGATGCGTCGATTTGATGCCTGTTTTAGCATGCTCAAACTCAACCTGCTTCTTGGTTGCATTCACCGATAAGCAGCGCTCGTTAAAGAAGATTTCAACACCGTGCTTTTCTGCCAAATCCATCAACTTGCAATTCAGTACACCGCGTGAAACAGAGTATATAGCTTGATCTTCTTTTCCGTAGGACTGAAAATTCAAATCGCCGTTTACTGCATGAATCATGCGGCCTTTCATCGGTATGGAGATGGCGCGGATATCTTCGCTGATACCAACGGCCTCTAAGGCACGCCAGCCGCGGTCGGACAGCGCTAAATTGATCGAGCGACCGGCCACAATTTTCTGCGTGCGCATATCCGGTCGACGCTCAAACGTGGACACCGCATGGCCCCTCTTGGCAAGGTATATAGATAACAAAGAGCCCACAAGCCCCGAACCAATCACACTTACTTTAGCACTTTTCATTTGAATTTCTTTTTAAGGATATAATCGAGGGAAGACCAAACTAACCAAACGTCTTCGAAGCTGTTATACATAGGCACAGGCGCCATCCGAATAACATCGGGCTCGCGCCAATCGGCTACCACACCGCATTCTTCTAATGCTTCGTGCAGCTCGCGGCCCATACCATGAGCCACCAGAGATAGTTGACAGCCACGCTGCGTTGGATCCGATGGGGTTATAATTTCAAGCACTTCTTCGCCTTTGAAATAGGTGTTGTCTATGTCTTGGATTAAGAACTCAAGCAAGCTGGTAAGCAAGAGGCTTTTCTTACGCAGTTGCATCATGCCTGCTTCTTCGAACAAGGTCAAGGCAGTATGGTGGGCAGACATAGCGAGAACAGGCGCGTTGCTCAGCTGCCAGGCCTCGGCAGTAGGCGCTGGGCTAAATTCATCGGCCATGAGGAATTTCTTTTTCGCATCACCACCCCACCAGCCGTTAAAGCGCGGAATAGATGGATCGTTGAGGTGCTTTTCGTGAATGAACACCCCACCTACTCCACCAGGACCGGAGTTCAGGTATTTATAACTGCACCAGCATGCAAAATCCACATTCCATGCATGAAGCGCCAAAGGTATGTTGCCAATAGCATGCGCCAAATCAAAGCCCGCCATAGCACCACATGCATGGGCCTTTTTAGTAATGGCTTGCATATCGAAGGCCTGGCCGGTGATGTAGTTTACGCCACCCATCATGACTAGCGCCAGGGAATCTTTATGTTCTTGTATGGTGGCCAAAATGTCTTCTGTGCGTAAACAAGACTCGCCTTCGCGGGGTTTTAACTCGACGAGCGACTCCGTTGGATCGAATCCATGGAAACGAATCTGCGAATCGAGCGCATAGCGATCAGAGGGAAACGGTCGATATTCGCAAATGATCTTGTGTCGTTGTTTTGTTGGGCGATAAAAAGACACAAGTAACAGATGCAGATTAACGGTAAGCGAATTCATCGCAACCACTTCGTTTTTGTTTGCTCCGGTGATGTTAGCCAAAGGCACTGCAAGTCGCTCGTGATAAGACACCCAGGGATTCTTGGCACGAAAATGCCCATCCACGCCATAGTGCGCCCAATCGAAAAGCTCTCCTTCCAGATGCGTAAAGGTGTCGCGCGGCAAAAGGCCAAGCGAGTTACCCGTCAAATAAACCACCTCCCGCTGCGTTTTGCGCGGGATGTAATACAAGTTGCGAAAGCGCGCCAGGGGGTCTTCGGCGTCTAAACTTCGAGCGAACTCAAGGGTGTTGTATAATTTAATCGGATCATTTTTCATGCTCATCGGTCATTAATCAATACTTTTGCAATCCAATTCCAACACAAATGAAAAGAAAAAAATCGGAAGCGTTGTTTGAAAAGGCAAAAGATCTATTTCCCGGAGGGGTAAATTCTCCTGTCCGAGCGTTTCGCTCGGTAGGTGGAACGCCCATTTTCATCCAACGTGGAGACGGTTGCCGCATCTGGGATGCCGACGACAATGAATACATCGATTTTTGTGGCTCTTGGGGCCCGCTCATCCATGGACACAACAACCCGGTGATCCGCAAAAGAATCATAGAAGCCGTTGAGCTAGGAACCACCTTTGGCGCACCGACGGAATTAGAAAACACCTTGGCCGAGCTTATTCTTTCCAACCACCGCTTTATAGAGAAGATACGCTTTGTCAGCTCGGGCACCGAAGCAGTTATGTCGGCCTTGCGACTAGCGCGCGGCTTTACAGGCAAAGACAAGATCATCAAATTCGATGGCTGCTACCATGGACACACCGACTCGATGTTGGTTAAAGCCGGCTCCGGCTTGGCAACTTTTGGCGTTTCCTCATCTGCAGGCGTACCGGCATCCTTTGCTGCCGACACCCTGGTATTGCCTCTTAACGACCTTGTTATTCTTGAAGAAACTCTTCAAAACAGCGCTGATAAAATTGCCTGCGTGATCATCGAGCCAATTCCGGCTAACAACGGACTGCTTCTTCAAACGAAAAAATACCTTCAAGCGCTGCGCAACCTTTGTACCAAGCACGGTGTGCTGTTGATTTTCGACGAAGTCATCTCCGGTTTCCGGGTGGGCTTCGAAGGAGCGGCCGGTGTCTATGGCATCGCGCCCGACATCATGACCTATGGAAAAATAATTGGCGGTGGCATGCCGGTTGGTGCGTATGGGGCATCGAAGGCAATCATGTCGAAAATATCGCCTGAAGGCGATGTGTATCAGGCCGGCACCTTGTCGGGTAATCCTGTTGCAATGTCAGCTGGAATAGCTGCGCTGCGTATCTGCTTACAACCCGGCTTTTACAAGCAGTTGGCCGTGAATACCCGTTTTTTTATAAACAGTATCCTGCAAGGACTGCCACACACACACACACCCTTTCGAATTCACCAATTTGGAAGTATTTTTTGGTTTTCTTTTTCCGATGCTAAGTCGGTGCGCACCGCCGATGAAATTGATGCGGCAGGCATGCCGCGATTCAACAAAATGTACCACATGCTCCTTGAAAAAGGAGTGTACATGGGCCCCTCAGGTTACGAAGTAGGCTTTGTGTCGGCAGCGCATTCAAAAGAAGATTTGCAAGAAGCTGCAAAAATCTATTCAGAATGCCTTGGTGCAGTTTTAAACTAAGCAGCTATTTCTGCGATATCATATAAACACTCATTGCGGCCACTCCAACAAGCGATCCGAAAAAAGCATTCCTAATCTTTTTGGCACGCGCCTTGCGCTGAAAGCCCATCATGTATTCCTCATTATTAAGATACTTCTTGTCTATATATGACAAGTTGGACATTTTTGGGGAACCCAAGGAGGCAAGAAAAACACCAGTTGCTGGCGGCAGTGCAATAAGTGGGGGGAGCGAATAAAAGGCAGCAACAGGGCCTGCTACACCGGCAACAAAACCAATCAGATAAGAGCTGTAATTGTGATAAGACTCCTTCGCTTTGCGTGTTCCATTGATAAACATTCGCATTTGCTCAATATCTAAGTCGTTATCCTCCGGAGCCGGCATATATAATACCTTTTCTTTCCCGTCTTTATAGGTTATCGCAAAAATATTTTCGCGGTAAATCTTGTGTTCGTTTAGCGAGCCTTGGCAAAGGTAGGTGACGGTGTTCGCACTAATATCCACAACTTTAACACTGTCGATTGTTTTGCAATTCATCAAAAGCAAACGATCTTGCGCCTTTAATGAACAAAAAGACAGTACAACGAGCAATAACAACAGATAGCGCATAATGGGGTTTTATTTAGGCCAAAAGTAAAAAAAAATTGCTAGTAAACAAAGAACAGGGGATTTGCTTTTTGGTTGATAATTTGGTTAAAATATTACATTACAAGTTACATTTTAAGTACTTTTGCGGTCGAAAAAACATAACAAAAACACATGAGCTCCGTCAACTTCGCCTCCCGACATAATGGTCCAGATCAAGCAGAAACCGATAAAATGCTACAAGCCATCGGCACTGCCTCTTTAGATAGCTTAATGAACGAAACTATTCCTGCTTCCATTCGTCTTTCGAAAGCATTGCATATACCGGCCGCGCAAAGTGAGCAAGAATACCTGGAGGAGTTAAAAAATGCATCCCTCTTAAACAAGGTGATGAAGAACTACATCGGGATGGGCTACTACCCGTGTTTCACCCCTACCGTTATCTTGCGTAATATTTTTGAAAATCCAGGCTGGTACACTGCTTACACGCCATATCAAGCGGAGATTGCGCAAGGCCGCCTCGAGGCTTTGCTCAACTACCAAACCATGGTCACCGACCTCACTGGTATGGAGATCGCCAATGCATCTTTGCTCGACGAAGCCACAGCTGCTTCCGAAGCCATGATCATGTTCATGCATACGGCCGATAAAGACACTGCTGCCAACAACAAGTTTTTTGTTTCAAACAAGTGCTTCCCACAAACCATCGACTTACTGAAGACGCGTTCAGAACCTTTGAACATTGAACTCGTTATTGGTGATGAGCGTACAGCGACTTTGGATAAAAGCTTCTTCGGAGCGTTGCTTCAATACCCTTGCGCCAACGGCCAAGTCAACGATTACGCTGCATGGGTAAAAGCTGCACACGAAAAAGGCATACAAGTAGCCGTTGCTGCCGATATCCTTTCGCTCGTTTTACTTACGCCACCAGGCGAATGGGGCGCTGACGCTGTAGTTGGAACCACCCAACGCTTTGGTGTTCCGATGGGCTTTGGTGGTCCGCACGCGGCCTATTTTGCCGTAAAAGAAAAATACAAACGCAACCTGCCGGGTCGTATCATCGGCGTATCGCAAGATGCCAAAGGCAACCGCGCACTCCGCATGGCATTGCAAACACGCGAACAACACATCCGTCGTGATAAAGCCACATCAAACATTTGCACCGCGCAAGTATTGCTCGCCGTGATGGCTGGCATGTACGCGGTATACCACGGGCCGACAGGACTCCAAACCATCGCGAGTCGCGTGCATAAACAAACTGTATCGCTTGCTGAACAGCTCAGCGCAGCTGGTTTCAAACAAAGCAACACGTCTTTCTTTGATACGCTTTGCATCGAAGTTGGAACAAAACTCGCTGCAATCCGCACCAAAGCACTCGAAGCGGGAATTAACTTGCGTTACGAAAACGACAAGCACATTTGTATTTCCTTGGATGAAACCACCACGGACAATGACCTTGTAGCTCTGCTAACTGTTTTTGGTGTTGAAGCAAAAGCAACAAACAAGAAGCAAAACAATGATAGTCTTGTAAAGCGCAGCAGCGAATTTCTCACCCATCCTGTGTTTAGTGCCTATCACTCCGAAACGGCCATGCTGCGCTACCTCAAACGCCTTGAAAACAAAGACCTTTCGCTCGCCCACTCCATGATTCCTCTGGGGTCGTGCACCATGAAACTCAATGCAACGAGTGAAATGGCTCCACTAAGCTGGGCGCATTTCAGTCAGATGCATCCCTTTCAACCTGCAGATCAGGTTCAAGGATACCTGCAAATCATTCGTGAACTGGAGCTTCACCTTCAAACGATCACCGGCTTCGCAGCTGTTTCCTTGCAGCCCAACTCGGGTGCACAAGGCGAATATGCCGGCCTCATGGTGATACGCGCATACCATCTCGACCGTAAGGATCTGCAACGCAACATCGTGCTTATCCCCTCTTCTGCTCACGGCACCAATCCTGCAACAGCAGTAATGGCCGGCATGAAGGTAGTGGTGGTGAAATGCGATGAAAAAGGCAACATCGAAATCAACGACCTCCGCGAGAAAGCCGTCGCTAACAAAGATGTGCTTTGCGCATTGATGGTTACCTATCCTTCAACACACGGTGTGTTTGAAGAGGGTATCAAAGAAATCACACAAATCATTCACGACAACGGCGGCCTGGTTTACATGGACGGCGCCAACATGAACGCACAAGTTGGACTTACCAACCCGGCCACCATCGGTGCCGATGTGTGCCATTTGAACCTGCACAAAACCTTCGCTATCCCGCATGGCGGTGGCGGTCCTGGCATGGGACCCATTGGTGTGGTTGAGAAACTAGCACCCTTTCTGCCAGGACACGCAGTCGTTGCAACCGGTGGATCCAAAGCGATACCTGCCGTATCTGCAGCACCTTGGGGTAGCGCAAGCATCTTGCTAATATCTTATGGCTACATCAAAATGCTCGGTAGCGATGGCTTGGAACTTGCTACACGCAAGGCCATCCTCAATGCCAACTACATCAAAGCACGCTTGGAAGAACATTACCCTGTGCTCTATACAGGAACGCACAACCGCGTGGCTCACGAAATGATTATCGATTGTCGTCAGTTTAAAATGACGAGCGGTGTGGAGGTGGAAGATATCGCCAAACGCCTCATGGACTATGGCTTTCATGCACCAACGGTTTCCTTCCCGGTTGCCGGCACCTTGATGATTGAGCCAACAGAAAGCGAATCGTTGGCTGAGCTGGATCGCTTTTGCGAAGCCATGATCAGTATCCGTCACGAAA
The DNA here is from genome assembly GCA_947448795.1 of Bacteroidota bacterium. Classification (GTDB taxonomy): domain Bacteria; phylum Bacteroidota; class Bacteroidia; order AKYH767-A; family JAHEYN01; genus CANFOZ01. The sequence continues at coordinate 86 of CANFOZ010000017.1, read as the reverse complement.
TCCAACAAGTGATTGACGGCACTGCAGATAAAAAAGACAATGTGCTCAAGAACGCACCGCATACTGCTATTGAAGCCCTATCTGAC
>CANFOZ010000016.1 GCA_947448795.1 Bacteroidota bacterium | reverse complement strand
CCTTCTCTAAATAGGCACCACGAACAAGTTTGTATCCTGATTTATAGCCCTTGGCAATTGCTTTTTCAACCTGATCCTTCATATACGCCAGGCGATCAACCCTGTATAATTGAACCGTATTGTAAACGATGGCTTGCTCTTTATTAAAACGCTCCATCATCGCATTGGCCATTTCGTCAATAGCAGGCTGAATCCACGTTTCCTCGGCATCGATAAAGACTCGAAGTCCAAGCGCAGCCGAGCGCTCACAAAGCGTTGTAACACGATCGACAATAAGGCTGTACTCCGCTTGCTCCGATACGCTTAGTGCTTTGCCTTCGGATACCGCTTGCAATATATGATGACGAGCCATGCCACTCACCTTAAAGACGCAAAAAGATATTTCTTTATGTACCTGAGCGTAGTCCATAGTGGAAAGAACTTCCTGAAAGGTGCGCTTAAAATCAGCTTCCGTTTCTTTCCCTTCACCCGAGTAATCCAAAATAGTACTCACCCCATAGCGAGCAAGAATTTCGATGGCGCTTTGGCACTCGGCAATAGTTTCTCCACCGCAAAAATGACGAAAAACGGTGCCTTTAATCAAGCCTTTGATTGGCAAATGGATACGCATGGCAAAGCGCGTCATGGCCGGACCAACACGTACCAACCAATTGTTGTTGATTGCCTTAAAAAGCCAATAGGCACGACGCAGGTCGTTGTTTGACTTGTATTGGAAGGCTATCTCCAAGTTCTCGAATGAAACCGGCTTACTCATCTTTTTTTTTGCAAATATAGCTTTTGTAATTCCAATACGATACTTGCCCAAGGAAATCGTACTTTAGCCTTTGTTTTAGAATGAAAAAAACTACCCTACCTAGCTCTTTCTTGCAAGGCCACGCAGCCAAGCTTCTTGCCGAACACCTACAGGCTAATTCCTATGGCTCAGTGCATATTTTGGTCGATGAGAATACCAAAAAGCATTGCCTGCCCTTGTTAAAAGGAAACTATCCTGTCATTCTTATCAAATCAGGCGAGGCCAATAAGTCCATAAAAACCTGCGAAAAAATATGGTCTGCACTAGAAAGCCAAGGCGCTAGTCGGCATTCCTTACTCGTCAATCTCGGTGGTGGCTTGCTCTGCGACCTCGGCGGATTTGCAGCCTCTGTGTATATGCGTGGCATGGCCTTTATCCATATTCCAACCACATTAATAGCACAAGGCGATTCTTGTTTAGGTGGAAAAACAGGCATCAACTTTTTACATTACAAAAACCACCTTGGCGCATTTGCTGAACCTGCTTGTGTTATTTTGGATACCGCCTTCTTTACAAGCCTGCCTAAACGCGAACTTATCTCCGGTTATGCCGAGCTTCTCAAGCATGGATTGATTGCCAAGCGCAGCTTATGGAAGTTGCTTGAGCAAGCTACTTTAAAGATTGAGCCCGACTTGATTCAAAAATCCCTCGCTTGTAAGCTAGCGATTGTGCGCAAAGACCCGCATGAAAAAGGACTCAGAAAACTACTCAACTTTGGACATACAATAGGTCATGCAATAGAAAGTGCTTACCTAAGGAAAGACCAACCTTTACTGCATGGCGAAGCGGTTGCAGCAGGCATCATCTGCGAATCGTATCTGTCGTATTTTCACGGTGGTCTTAGCAAGAAAGCATTCGAGGCGATTTGTGAGAAGATGGAGCGCTTTATTCCTTTGCCCGAAGTACCGCAAACGATGCATCGTTCGCTGCTAACCCTTATGCGAAAAGACAAGAAGAACAAAGACAAGCGCATCAACTTCAGCCTGTTGAATGGCATCGGCAAAGCCAGTATAGACCATTACCTTGATGAGGAGGCAATTGTAGCATCCTTACATTTCTATTCATCACGCTGATCGCATCATGCATATTTTTGCACCAGTCGATACAATTCAAGGTCGTTTGCAACTTGTTAGCTCTAAAAGCATAAGCAACAGAGCGCTTATACTGGAGGCACTTTCAGGGAAGCCGAGCGTGTTGCATCGGCTGTCAGAAGCCGACGATACCCAGCTTTTAAAAAGCTTGCTGACTCAGCTTGAAGAGCATCCGCACAGCACACTTCACACCCAAAATTGCGGCACAGCCTTTCGCTTTCTTGCGGCCTTGTTAAGCACGCGACCGGGCCAATGGCTTTTGACGGGGAGCGAGCGCATGAAAAAAAGACCCATCGGCCCTTTAGTTGATGCCTTGTTGCACCTGGGTGCTGACATCCAATACACCGAGCAGCGCGGTTTTCCTCCCCTACAAATCAAGGGCAAGAAACTGAGAGGTGGCAGCATTGAGCTAGATGCTAATTTAAGTAGTCAATTCGCCTCCGCCTTGATGATGCTTGGACCAACCTTGCCCGATGGATTAGAAATTCGCTTCCCTACAAAGCCAAATTCCTACGCTTATTTAGAAATGACGGCTAACCTGATGCAAACATTCGGAGCAGTTGTGCACTTAACGAACGATTGCGTCAGCATTCCTGCGGGAGCATATCGCAGTGTGAATTTGACCATCGAATCTGACTGGAGCGCTGCATCCTACTATTACGAACTAGCAGCCTTGTCTGAAACAGCCGATATTTTTATTGAGGGCTTGAGCCAAGATACAAAACAAGGCGACTCACGCATTGCAAACCTCATGCAGCATTTTGGGGTTGAAAGCGAATTCAGTGAAGAAGGAGTTCGAATCAAAAAAGGCCAAAGAGACAGTATCTCGGCCTTTGCATGCGATCTTCGCGACTGCCCTGATTTAGCGCCGGCATTGTTCGCGACATGTGTTGGATTAGGCGTCTCGGCTAGCTTTACGGGCACCTCTAATTTAAAAATAAAAGAATCAGATAGAGCCGTCGCTCTTGCATTAGAGCTTGAAAAGACGGGTGTTTGCAGCTTTATAGTTAACGATGACAGTGTCTTTATAAATCATAGGAAAGGTACATTGCCCAATGCATCCATCACGTTTAACACACACGATGACCATCGCTTAGCTATGGCCTTTGCGCCGCTTGCTTTGCGCTTTAGTAAGCTATCTATTCAAAACCCAGAAGTCGTAAAAAAATCCTACCCAAATTATTGGGACGATCTTAGCAAACTCGGCTTCAGCTACCCATTCGCTGATTAATCGTACCTTTGCATTCCTTTTTAACGTCTAAAAGGCGTAAAAAAAAGACCAAAACACAGAATACCATGTCGAAAAACGAATACGCTTTAAACACAATCGAAGAAGCTCTGCAAGATCTTCGCGATGGCAAAGTAATCATTGTTGTTGATGATGCAGACAGAGAAAACGAAGGCGACTTTATAACTGCTGCAAGAAATGTGACTCCCGAAGTAATCAACTTCATGGCTACCCATGGCCGCGGCTTGATTTGTGCTGCCGTTACTACGCAACGTTGCGAAGAACTGCAGCTGGATATGATGGTGAATAAAAACACATCCTTCATGGAAACCCGCTTCACCGTATCTGTTGACTTACTTGGTCACGGCTGTTCATCGGGCATTTCCGCAAGCGATCGTTCAAAAACAGTGAAAGCCCTTATTGATCCTGCTATTAAAGCATCTGACTTAGGTCGTCCGGGCCACATCTTTCCGCTTAAAGCAGTGGAAGGTGGCGTGCTAAAACGAGCTGGCCATACCGAAGCCACTGTAGACTTGGCTCGTTTGGCGGGCATGGAACCTGCTGGCGCATTGGTGGAGATAATGAACGAAGACGGCACGATGGCACGACTTCCTGAGCTCTTGATTATTGCAGAAAAATTCAAGTTGAAGATCATCAGCATAGAAGATTTGATCTCCTTTCGACTTCGCACCGAATCGCTTGTTCAGAAACAAGTGATCGTAAACCTTCCAACAGAATTCGGCGATTTCAAGCTTCATGCATATCGTCAAACAAATACTGGGGAGGAGCATCTCGCCTTGGTGAAAGGCGAATGGAAGGAAGATGAACCGATTTATGTACGCGTTCATTCATCGTGTCTTACCGGCGATGTGTTTGGCTCTTGTCGTTGCGACTGTGGACCACAGTTGCACACTGCAATGGCTCGCATCGAGAAGGAAGGCAAAGGCGTCATCCTATACATTAACCAAGAAGGACGTGGCATCGGGCTGATGAACAAACTTAAGGCGTATAAGCTACAAGAAGAAGGACGCGATACGGTGGAAGCCAATCTGGAACTCGGCTTCAAGAGCGATCAACGCGACTATGGTGTGGGCGCTCAAATACTACGCGACCTCGGTGTTGTAAAAATGCGTTTAATGACCAATAACCCAACAAAAAGAGCTGGTCTAGTTGGGTATGGCTTAGAAATTGTCGAAAATATTCCAATCGAAATAAAGTCGAACGCGCACAACCTTAAGTACCTGATGTCTAAGCGCGACAAACTCGGTCACTCTTTGCGTTTAGAAGACTAAGCTACTCTTTCGGTAGCGGCGCTTCTCCTTCGCTTGGAGCAATCTTATTTCCCTTGAGCAATTTGCGCGTCATCTTTTGCAATCTATTGCGTACACGCAACTCTTGCAGGTTGTCGAACTCTGTTTTATACACCAAGCCAGCACCTTGGCGTGAGTTATCGTTTTCGGTGATGGCAGCACTGTTTGATTTATAAAAATACTTCGCACGCCATTTACCCGATTTATTCAATTTCGCTTCAACATTCACATCACCTACCAAGGCGTTGCTTGTAGCCATAGAGTTTTGGTTGTTGTAACTCACCGATCCATCCACAATAACACGGTCGTTGAAAAAACGTTTGCCAACAGAGGCGCCCACTTGCTCCTCGCCTACTTTTACTCCTAGATCAAACTTATTCGATACTTGCGAAACCCAATTGTTGAGCTGATTAGAAAGGAACTCAGTGGTTGTTGCCCCATAAACACTTCCTGTGGCACCTGCTGCAGATCCGAAATCAGCAAGCTCGGGCGGACGCTGAAACTGACGCAGTACGAGCAGACTCATCACCTGCCGTGTTTTCTCCTCGACAGCGGTGGTGTATGATTTGAAACGATCCGACACGTGTGCGTCTTCTATCTCAAGTCCAGGTAACTGTATGTCAAAATTAATGGTTGGATTCATTAATTTATTTGTCATGCGCATCTTGCATTCGACAGCTCTTACCTTACTCACAGAAGCAAGCTCTGACTCATCAGGAAGCATGTTGGTTAGAGATGCTCGAAGCTTATAGACGGCATCCATATTTACTTCGGCATCCAGTGGATCGCCCGTCCAGCTTACGGTGCCACCTTTTTCGATGATGAACTTTTTATTTAAAATATTCTGAAGCGTAAAAAGGTATTCACCTTCCTCAATCACATAATCGCCGAACATCTTAAAATCGCCTGTTGGACTTACCTCCATCTTCAGGTTCCCGGTTCCTTTGCCTTTGATTACATCGCCAATCTTGGAATCAAAAATAATCTGCACCTCGGCATCTGGTGTAACCTCAAGCTCCATGTTAAGCTGCAGTCCTGCAAGCTCTTCGCGATAGAATCCTTTCTTTTCCGAAAGGGTGTCGTGCACCACAAAGCTGATGAAGTTGTGCTGACTAACTTCTTCAGGATTAGCCAATGGAATATACACTTTCGTCCCCTTCTCTGAGTGCAAATTCACATTCATGACCATCGTATCTAACGGTCCTGTAACGGTAATCAATCCTGAAGCAATGGCGTTGCCATAATACATACTGTTCATCGAAGCTCCTGTATTTAAGCACTGAAACCGAGTTGGCTCCATCGTAACATCAAACACAAAATCCTCAAAATGATGGTGTTTTAAACTACCCGACACCAATGCCGTGTTGCCAAATTTATCGTTCAGTTTTATTTTATTAAAAAGAATTGCATTCTTACTAAACTTGATGGTGTCTGAAAAGTTATAGGCCGTATTTAAATACTCAACACCAAAACTTGTCTTCTGAAGAAACACCGAACCTGTTACCTCTAAGGCCGAAAAACTGCCGCCAAGATGCAGAGAGCCGGAAGCGATTCCTTTTAAATCCTTTGCGAAATCATTAAAGTAACGCGCGAACTTTTGAAGGTAGGTCTTTTGAAAATCTACTTGCAAATCCAACTCCTGCCCTGGTTTGTCCATCCAATATTTGCCATCGGCTTGAATCGTTTTCACATTTTCTTTACCGATGGTTGTTAGTATGGAAAGAAAGTTTTGGCCAAAGGTATAGGCCGATCCGATAATGGCATCACCAAGCGTGTCGCCATTAAAAGCAAAAGGATGTATGGCCATGTTCGAACTGAAGCCCGGCTTCGCAATATATCCTGTTAACAAGGCAGAACCATTCACTGCACCTCCAAGGTTAACCCCTAATGGATTGAGAATCCAATCGAGACTATGAAGGTCAAATCGCGTAACATCGGCTGTTAATTTATTCGACTCCATAGGCGTTTGCTCGTTCATGCCCAGAGAACCATTAATACGAAGCTCTTGCTCACCGTTGCGCAAGGCAAACTGATCGACACGAAGGGAGGTGCTATCCAAAACGAATTGATTGCCATCACTTATTAACCATGGCTGATCATTGATGACCAGCTCAGATGGAGAAATATGTAAATTCAGTTGATGCTCTTGAAAAACAAAGATGCCATTCAGATCGGCGTGGTGATGGGATGAGTCGGTGTTGGCAAGCCGCAATCTAAAACCAAGTGTGTCGGCCGCCACCTTGGCTTCTAAATCAAACTGCTCAGCCTGCAATGCATCATTTAATCCTAGTTTATTGCTTTCCGAATGAAAATTAAAAACGCGATCTTGGGCATTGCCCGAGGCTTTGAAATTCGAGAATTCAAATCCATATAAGGAAAGATGTGGAGCTTGAATGCGCAGACCGAAGGTAGAAGCCTGAGCATTGAAATCACCCTCTACAAACGAACCAGGTGCCGCTGCTATCTCCGGAATAAACAAGGTGGTTATAGCTTGTGTATCCTTCAGCTTTAAATCAAACGTAAACTGCTGCTTTTGATGCACCTCAGCTACTTTCTCTTCCTCGGCAGTATGTTTCAGCGAAGGCAGCATGCGAGCAATCATATCTTGAATAGCATGTGGTAAATTACTTACACTGAATACGCCTTGCAAATTAGCATCCGCAAGATCAGAGCGCAGTTGCAACACATGCTGATCATTGGTTCGAGAAGCCATTAACTCCACACGCTTATACGAATATGAATGACTCGCTTCGGTATAGTTGATATTGTTCAAACTTATCGTGCCCACCAAATCATCAATGCGATCGCCTGAGAAATGGCTCGATAGCTCCGTAGATAATGTTGCTGAAGGGTCGCGATTAATAAAATGAATGGTGTGCAGATTGGCTTTTTTGATATCCGCGTTAAAATCAAAAATTGGCTCCTTCTGACTCAAATCAATCGTTCCATTGAAGTCCAACGCTAAATTCGCGTCGTTCACTTTTAGATGCCCTTCAAACAGGCCTTGGGCAATAGCACCACTAACCAAAAGGTCGTGGTATGCATAGCCATTGAAATTGATTTCCGATATGGCGCCATCCACCTTGGCATTCACCTCGGAGCGAGCCAAGCCCTTTCCTTGAATGTCTGTGGTGAAGGCAATATTGCCAAGATATTTATCGCTCCCGAGGAAATGGCCAAGTCCAAAACTTGGGCTTGAAAGTTTACCACTGTATTGAGTTTGATGACTCTTTACATCGTATTTTAAGTTGATGTCTGTTTGCAAGACACCTAAATTCGTAGTGAAGGTTCCGTAGGTCACAAAATCGGTTAAGAATCCAGTGAAGCGACCGTTGAAACGAATCATACCTAATTCATTGATGTTGGATGGCAGCTGCAGACGATCCATCCAGGCTCTATCTGGCAGAGGAATCTCCTCTATGCTGCGTTTGTTGGTTTGAAGCGATGCTATTTTTAAGTCCAAAAAGGTATTGTCAATGTCAGGCAAGCCAGTGATTTTAAAATCGCCAGAGAGGCGCGTCTTGCTGAATGCTTCTATCACGGCATGCGTTGCTTTAAAATTGTCTACGGTTCCATTAAAATCGCCTGAAACCATAACCTGCTGATCCATACCCCAGAGTGGCTCAGCGAAAAAAGCAATGTCCTTCATACTCACAAAACCTTTCTTAATATGCGATTCCATCCGAACATTGGTGATGTATTCCAAAAAATCCGGATAGTGCTCGTATAACATCGCGTAATCGCCTAACAACAACGAATAATCGGTCTGCACCCATAACCCCTTTAAGCGAACACTCTTAGAACACACCTCGGCATGGCAACTAAATCGCTTGAGGCGAAAACCACAACGATCTAAACAGTCGAATTGCTCGATATTTCCTTCTATTGTATCACGGTGCATGGATACATCTGTGAAGCTCCCATTTATTTGAGTAACCAGCAAGTTGAAATAATCCATCCCCTTCTGAATTGGCTGCTCGTTGAAGTCGTGGTAAGCAAAGGCCATGTTCGACAACTGTAAATGCTTACATTTAATTCGAAAGGGCTTGGATGAGGTCGTATCGCTGCTGGAGAGGGCATCTATCAAAAACTGCAAATTAAGATCCTTCTCGGCTTTGTACTGTTTAAGAAAAAACTTTCCGTCTGAAAGAGCAAGGCTATTAACTTGAAGCAAAGATCGCTTCAACTGCAAGTCTATCACGCTTACTTTTAACCGACCAATATAAAGCAAGGTATCCTGGTGTTTATCGGCGATATAAACCCCTTCCAAAACGAGTTTGTCGAAAAGAGCCACATCAACCCCTTCAACAGAAACAGGAACCTGTAACTTGTTCGAAAGATATGCCGCTACAGCATGACTAATTTTTGTTTGAAAATAGGCTGTTGTCAACATGAAATATACCGTCGCGCACAGCACGAGCAGGCTCATGAGAACGACAAGGCATATTTTCAGTACTTTTTTGATAACTTTGAAGGATTAATAAGGACTCCAGCTTTTAACAAAAGTACAAAAACCCAAAGGAAAAAGGATGAAAGCTGACCTGATTGTGCTTGGGATTGAATCCTCTTGTGATGAAACATCAGCGTCTATTCTTATTAACGGCGAAATACGCAGCAATCGTATAGCCACACAAGATGTGCATATAAAATACGGTGGCGTAGTGCCTGAATTGGCCTCCCGTGCCCACCAAAGCAACATTGTTCCTGTTGTCGATCAGGCGTTGCATGAAGCAGGTGTGCGCCCTTATCAGCTCACGGCTATTGCTTATACCCGCGGACCTGGACTTCTCGGCGCATTGCTCGTTGGCGCTTCCTTTGCAAAAGCGATGGCCCTTGCTTTAAATGTGCCCTTGATAGAAGTGCACCACATGCATGCACATATTCATTCCTTATTTATCCAAGATAAAAAAGTAAGCCCATTACCCTTTCCTTTTCTTTGTATGACTGTGTCTGGTGGACACACCCAACTTATTAAAGTAAAAGCTCCTTTTGTATTTGACCTGCTTGGAGAAACTCTGGACGATGCTGCCGGTGAAGCGTTCGACAAAATTGGCAAACTCATGGGCTTGCCTTATCCTGCGGGACCACAGATAGATGCCTTGGCAAAGTCAGGCAATTCGCATGCCTTTGTCTTTCCTATACCTGCTGTTGATGGCCTAAATTTCAGTTTCAGCGGACTAAAAACCTCACTCATGAATTTTCTTCGCCGTGAAACGGAAAAGAATCCGAACTTTATACATGAAAATCTAGCGGATCTCTGCGCTTCAGTGCAACATACTATCGTGAAAATACTCACCGAAAAACTAAAGCTCGCCATGAAGCAAGAAAGCCTCAATTGCTTCGGTATCGCAGGCGGGGTTTCAGCCAACTCTTACCTGCGAACAACCTTGCAAACCATTGCAATGGAGAACGGTTGGAACTGCACCCTTCCCGCCCGTGAATACACTACCGATAATGCTGCCATGGTAGCAGTTACGGGGTATTTAAGTTGGCATGCTCAACGCATAGGAAATCATGCAAACACGGCCGATGCGAATCTGCCTTTTGGGTTTTATCCTGTATAATGATGCAACTTAACATGGCTCAACAAGCTCAAAGCAGTCTGAAAAACAAACTTTTTGCTTTGCGATTTACCTTCTTTTTTATAGCTCTGCTATGGGTTTCGACACCATTGTTAGCCACAATAAATACGTTCAGTAGAAATCCATCGGCCCTTAACGATGCTTCCTTTTGGCAAAACATCTACCTTGAAAAAAAAATCGCCAAACACACCTTTTTTCGGATCAATGAAGAGGGCCGACTAACTAATAACTTCAGTCGGCCTGGCTTTGTTTATCTCGATGCAGGCATTAACTACAAGCTGAGTAAATTCATACATCTATCCTTGGCCTATGTAGCCAACGAAAAAAAACAAAAAACAGACTTTTGGAGTATGCGTCATCAGGTGTATATGTCCTGCACGCTAAAAAAATCAATCAAGGATTTTACTTTTGATTACCGGACAATGATCCAATGGCAAGTGAAAGATGTGCGATCTTCTTCAAGTGGTAAAATCCCGCAATATTATTTACGCGGAAAAACCACCATTAAATACGAGCGGCATTTTAAATTCCAACCCTATATCGCAAATGAGCTGTATTATTTCCTAACGCAACTCGATGCTCGTCCAGCATACCACTTTAATAGGTCGCGCTATTTTGCAGGCCTGTATTACCATCCCGACAAAGTGAATGAACTGGAATTCTATTATCTCTTTGAGAACAATTTCAACCTCACAAAAGGCTCTTCTTCAACAACACCAATCAATCCTCAAAACAACTGGATTATCGGCATCGGCTATGCACGATCTCTTTAGACAATTGCAACAAGCATTTTTTGTTTATTAAAACTTGGCAATTCATAAGCCCCGATTGAGTTTGTGTTGATTCTTATTAACAAAATGCCATTTTTAGTGGGTTTCGGCTCTCCTTGCTAGCCCTAATCTAGCATCAGAAGCACTTTATCAACAAACAAACAAGAAAAGCTGTTGATAAATAAGGGTTTCTAGTCCTTAAAAATCTTGCAATACCTGTTTTACCTCACTAAATTTGATTTGTTATTAAACTTATTCACTAACTAAAAAAACATTACACAATGAACAAAACTGAACTGATTGAAGCAATTGCTACAAAAGGCAAAATGTCAAAAGCTCAAGCTGCTACTGCAGTTGACACGTTCACATCAACTATCTCTACTTCTTTGAAGAAAGGAGACAAAGTTACTCTCGTAGGTTTCGGTACCTGGAGCGTTACTAAGCGTTCTGCACGCAATGGTCGTAACCCACAGACTGGCAAAACAATCAAAATCGCTGCTAAAAAAGTAGCTAAATTCAAAGCTGGTTCTGATCTTGCTAAGACTGTTAACAAGTAGTCCACGCTTTTAAGCAAAAAAAAAACTCCTGGTTATCCAGGAGTTTTTTTTTTGACCTCTAACGCCGATTAATCCATCTTGACCACCTTGAGCACTTGCTCACGATCGAGTGTCTTAAACCGCACAAAATAGATACCCGACGGTACGCTCGATTCTATATTAACTGTTCCACTTGGAGCATTTACTTCGGTCAGCATCAAACGACGCCCGAACACATCCAACAACTCCACTTCCCCTCTTGCAGCATCCATAGTGTATACAACACTTGCTTGACCATGAAATGGATTCGGCACTACGCGCAAGGAAAGAAGCGACTTTGGTTCGGAGATGGTCGTGTAACCGGAATTGCTTATCACAAAACGATCTATCCCACCTTCAACCAAAGTAGAAGGCAAAGGATCACCTACATCAACAATCAACTTCATTGTTGCGGTAGGAGCCATGTAATCGGCAATGTGGAAACTACGAGACACCCACGTACCATTGCCTGTCGAATTGTTTAGCACATTCTCAAGAGTAACTGTATTGGTTCCATCTGTAATATAAACCTTCATGCTGTCGTTCGGTTGATCGGCATTTAACATGGCATCATAAAACCAACGGTCGTATCGCACCACCGGATCAATCATGCCAGTTGCATCAAATTCTGGCGATGTTAATATTGTTGAACCAAAATCCACATCGTGATCAGATGCCGCACCTCCACCGTTATCGGTGACATAACATTTGTTCGAACAATCCAAGCTAGCATCGCTACCCGGGTTTGAAACAGCTGAGCCGTTCAGCGTTTGAACAGGAACACCGCGCACCCAAGCGTTCGCCGATGGGCCCGATACAGTCCAACCAAAGTCGAAGGTGAAATCGTCGTAATATTCTTTCACCATATTCAAATTCAAAGGAAATGTGCCGCCCGTTAAACTTTGCCCACTAAGACATAGTGTATGGTAACCCCATTTTCCGGCATACACATCGTAGGTTCCACTTAATATGCTGCAACTGGTAAACAGTCCGTTAGCATCAGAAGTGAATTGGTATGTGTTAGTAGCATCTGTAAAAACAACTTGCACGTCAGCAATCGGATTAGGGGTGTTCCACTCGCGAGCAGAGCCCGCTAAATTTATCGTGCTTGGGCTTAATAGATGGATATTCAAATTGGTCAACTGACCTGCAACCATGCTTACATTTGGAATGATTTGAGTGGTATATCCCGGTTTGGAAATTTTAACGGAATAAACGCCCGAGCCCGGAACCCCTGTTTTGTAGCTACCCACAGCATTGGTGATATCAGACGCAGTGGTAGTCAAGATCTCGACAGTAGCCCCTGTGATTGGTGTACCGCAAAGACTGTCTGTAACAATTCCTTCGAGATAAGAAGCTCTCACGTAATTTGGAGTGAAAACAAAAAGGCCGTTGTCAATATCAGACACCAATAGATTGCCTGAAGGCAAGTATGGATATGCGCCCCAATCGCCATTAAAGCCATTGCCAACGCCAGCTGCATAGGTGTCGTAATTTGCAACAATGACAAGATTTTCAGGACGATGTCCATCCACAATCAACACTCCATCTTTATACCAACTGGTTACACAATAATCGTTTATAACATGGGTATTATGTACAATAACCTGGCTGCCGGGATTACTTTGTATACGGTCTTTTTCCGTTATGTTAGCAAGGTCTGTTAGGTCGTATGAAGTTAGGAAAGAGTTCGCCACCTCGTCGGTAGTAAACAAGGTTTTGCTGTCATCCGACAACCAGGTGTTGTGGGTAAAACTACCCGGTGTGTTTTGCGTTGCAAGCAAATGCGGATTCGCATGATCATGCACATCCACAACGGCAAAAAAACCGTTGTAAATATGACCTTCGTACATGGTGTCGTTGCGCACATAGCCATCGTGAACATACGAGGAATTTCCTCCACCCGGATAGATGTACTGTCCAACATAGCTGGGAGTCCATGGATTCGTCACATCAATGAACAGGCTGTGGCCATGACCGCTGCCTCCAGGAATATTACTTCCATAGAGGTACAGATAATTACCATCCACCTGCAAGGCATGAATTGTTTTTAATTGTGTACCGTTAATCGTTGGCGACCAATAATGCGAATTGATGCTTGCTGGCAAGTTACTTAAGTCAACAATCTGCAAGCCGCTGGTACCATTCTCGGTGGTAACAAATGCATACTTTCCTTTGGTGCGAATCTCGCGCCATTCGGAGGTTGCTCCAGGTACCGTAAACATTTCGACAGGACTATCCGGATTGGTCACATTCACGATGCTGATACCACTAGCGGTTCCAACAAGCGCATACTCGTTGCCCAAGGTATCAACATAGCCCCATATATTGGCTAAAGCCACAGGGTACGGGAGGTTTGACCGAAGGGTAAGATTTAATTGGGCACTGGCTTGGTAGCCAAGCATACTCATCAACAAAATACATAGCAGTTTTTTCATAGAACAGGGTTTGGTTCTATAAAGGTGCGAATTATTTTAAAAAAACGAAGTCTCAGGGCTTCTGAAACAGCGCAACAAAAAGTTTGTCGACTGTAAAATCTTCAGCTCCAATGCCTTGCATGGATAGGATGCTAAGCCCATGCTCCTTGGCAAAAGCGTCCACTATACCTTCATTTTCCTGCTTGAAAACCGAGCAGGTGATGTATACAAAATAGCCACCCGATTTTAGTGTAGGCAAGGCATTGCTAATAATACCCTGCTGCAAGGCCTGATAACGCTCCATTTCTTTTTTGTCAAAAAAGGAGACGCGATCTGGATTGCGAGCCCATGTTCCAGATCCACTGCATGGCACATCGGCTACAATTAAATCAAACTTTTTGCCCGTTGCCGCTTTCGCTGAAACTGCCAAATCAGCCTCAAATAGGGAGAAGTTTTTTACACCTGCTTTGCGAAATCGAATTTGCAGATTGTCTAAAATACTCTTCCGAACATCGGTGCAAAACAGTTTAAGCCCCTCGATGGTGTCAGCTAGCTGCAAACTTTTTCCGCCGCTTCCTGCACAAACATCCCAAGCGTAGCTATTCTTTAATGCTGGCAATATGGACAGACTCTCTTGCGAGGATCGGTCCTGAATCTCAAAATATCCTTTTTCAAAACTTTGCAGCTTTGTTAGCGAAACCCCCGATGCGAATGACACTGTTTGCGGCATACTTGCATCGATCTGATAGGGAATAGCGTTCTTCTCCAGTTCTGCCTGAACAGCTAGTTGTTGACTCTTTTTAACCCGAATCCAAACAAGCGGCTGAACCAATATGGCATGCTGCAAATGAACGGCATTAAAATAGCGGGACACATTTGTAAGAAAGGGATACAGGTCTGTTGTTTTAAAAGCTGGATAGGCCTTCGAAATCAACAAAAGGCGCTGCTCCAAATCAGCATCGACACCCTCCAATGAATAACGCGTATATAAATTCGTAAAAAAATCCTGATTTGAAATACCTGAAAGGAATGCACCTATGGCTATGCGCTGCTCTCTAGGCAAATCAGGAAGCGCCTTGCCCATGCGATAATAGGCGTAAATTGCCGCCGTATAAAGTCTGCGGTCGCGACTACCCATGTTGGGATGCTCCCGAAAAGAGTTTTTTAAAAAAACAGGAAGTGATGGTTTGCCTGTATAGCTAGCCAACAGTGACAATGCAGTTCTTAGCTGCGCATCTTCACGCATAGGGAGGAAATCTAAAAAAGAGACATTTGCGGAGTCTCGCCTCCGTTTTCGCCATCATCTCCCGTCTTCTTCTTTTTCTTAACGGGCTTCTCCTTGGGTTCTTTTTTATCCAAGACAGGTGGTGGCAAATCAGGCAGTATTATTTCACTGATTGGCGTGGCCGGCTTTGCTGTTTCGGCCTCTAAATCAGTGGCAAGAAGCATGTTTGGTTCATCTTGCTCAGTTGCTGAAACACCTGTGCCGGCTGGCCGAAAACGAACCACACGCGATACGGTGTTTCTGCTAATTATATTTCCCATAGAACTGCGTCCTTTAACAGCTAGTTCTTTGAAACTAAATTCGATGGTCAATTTACGAAGCTTTGGTTTTGGGAGCAGATGGATAACAACCTGCTCCAAATTCTGGTCGTTGCTTATGGCAAAATACATCACTTTAGAACGCTCGGTTCCGCGCGTGAGGCAATATTCCTTATCCCGTGTTACACCGCCTACAGAGAATCGTTTCACCATCACATTGCCTTTCAGCCCATCGCGATAGATCATGTTATAAACCGTGTTCTCGTTGCTTTTGTTGTAAAGCGCAATGTGTATGATATCCTTTCCGAAATACTTTTTGTCGGCTACCTTAGAAACCATAAAGTTGCCATCGGCTCTGAACGCAATGATATCATCAATATCCGAACATTCACAAACGAATTCATCCTTCTTTAAGCCAATACCTGCAAAGCCCTCTACCCTATTCACATAGAGCTTTTCGTTGGCAACCACAACCTCGCGGGCCACGATATTACCAAACGATGAAATCTCTGTCTTGCGCTCACGCCCCTTGCCATATTTCTTGAGCAATTCTTTGAAGTAGTTGATGGCATAACTCGTGATGTTATCTAAATCATGCTGCACATTCTTCATCTGATCGTCAAGTCCTTTGATATGTTCATCGGCTTTTTTCGCATCGAACTTGGAAATACGCTTGATCTTTATCTCTGTCAGCTGCGCAATATCTTCCTGCGTAATCTCTCTCCTGAATTTTTTACGGTATGGCTTTAAGCCCTTGTCGATATTGTCGAGCACAGCCTCCCATGTTTCAGCATCCTCAATGTCGCGGTAGATTTTCTTCTCAATGAAGATTTTCTCGAGCGATGAAAAATGCCAGTCTTCCATCAACTCCGCCAACTTAATCTCGCGCTCTTTCTTTAAAAGATCCACCGTGTTAAAAGCAGAGATACGTAGGATCTCATTCACATCCACGAAGCGCGGCTTGTCGTCTTGGATAATACACGCATTCGGCGAAACACCTACTTCGCAATCGGTGAAAGCAAACAAAGCATTGATCGTCTTATCCAAATCTTCCGAGGAATCGGAATGCAGATGAACCACGATCTCCACTTTATCGGAGGTGTTATCCTCGATCTTCTTTATCTTGATCTTCCCTTTCTCGTTGGCCGTGATTATCGATTCAATAAGCGAAGTGGTGGTTGTGCCAAAAGGAATCTGCGTAATCACAAGCGACTTTTTATCGCGCTTCTCGATCTTGGCTCGAACCCTAACTTTACCGCCTCGCATGCCTCCCATATACATCGAGAAGTCGGCGGTGCCGCCTGTTGGAAAATCGGGAAGAATGTTAATTGGCTTCTTGCGAAGCGCATCAATACTAGCCTCGATAAGCTCGCAGAAATTATGCGGCATGATCTTACACGCCAAGCCAACAGCGATACCCTCAACACCTTGGGCAAGCAGCAAAGGAAACTTCATGGGCAAGGCCAAGGGCTCTTTGTTCCTACCGTCGTAAGAAAGCTGCCATGTGGTTGTTTGCGGATTGAATGCTACATCCAATGCAAACTTCGACAAGCGAGCCTCGATGTAACGCGGTGCTGCCGCACTATCACCCGTAAATATATTTCCCCAGTTACCCTGGGTCTCAATCAATAAATTCTTCTGACCCAATTGCACCATGGCATCGCCGATGGATGCATCGCCATGCGGGTGGTATTTCATGGTATTACCAATCACATTGGCAACCTTGTTGAAACGACCATCGTCTAGCTCCTTTAAAGAGTGCATGATGCGGCGTTGAACAGGTTTTAAACCATCCTCAACATAAGGAACCGCACGCTCAAGAATTACATAGGAAGCATATTGCAAGAACCAGTTCTCATACATTGTAGAAACGGGCAATATGTGCGATAGCTTATCGTCCTTGATTAACTTCGCTTCAAAACTAGCCTCTGCTTTAGGCACATAAGCATCTTCAGAAGCAACCTTCGTTGGGGTTGATTTCTTAGTCTTACTTACTTTTCCTGCTTTCTTTTTGGCCATAAAGGAGATTCCGAACGAATACTTAAATATTATTTAACAGGAGCAAACATGTCTTTTTCAATGCGAAGATTGGAGATAATGAAGTCCTGACGCTGAGGCGTGTTTTTGCCCATGTAATAATCCAACAACTCATGCAAGGACAAGTCGTGTTTCAGCAAAACAGGTTCTAATCGAATATTCTTGCCAATGAAGTTTTTAAATTCATCAGGCGAAATCTCACCCAATCCCTTGAATCGAGTGATTTCTGGCTTAGGCCCCAGTTGATGCACTGCCAGTTGACGCTCCTGGTCGCTATAGCAGTAGCGCGTCTCCTTCTTGTTTCGCACACGAAACAAGGGCGTTTGCAAAATATACACATGGCCGTTACGAACCAAATCAGGAAAGAATTGCAAAAAGAACGTTAAAAGAAGCAGACGAATGTGCATTCCATCCACATCGGCATCGGTGGCAATAACCACTTTGTTATAGCGGAGTGTTTCTAAGCCGGCTTCAATATCAAGCGCACTCTGAAGCAGGTTGAACTCTTCGTTCTCATACACGATTTTTTTGGTTAGCCCATAACAGTTCAAGGGTTTTCCCTTTAAACTAAACACTGCCTGCGTGCTTACACTTCGAGCAATGGTAATAGAACCGCTGGCCGAATCTCCTTCTGTAATAAACAGCGTGCTTTCGAGGCGCTCCTCCCCTTTGGATTGAAGATGTACTTTACAATCCCTCAATTTCTTGTTGTGCAGGTTGGCTTTTTTGGCGCGCTCATTGGCCAATTTTTTGATGCCGGCGATATCCTTGCGTTCACGCTCCGACTGCAAGATTTTCTCCTGCCAGCGCTGAGCCACCTCCGGGTTTTTATACAAGAATTTCTCTAACTCCGTAGTAACAAACTCTACAATCCAGTTGCGCAGATTAGGTCCGTTTGGAGCGATGGTTGTAGAACCTAGCTTGGTCTTGGTTTGCGACTCAAAAACGGGCTCCTGGATACGCACACTTATTGCGGCGAATATCGAAGACCGTATATCACTAGCATCGTATTCTTTTTTGTAAAACTCACGGGCTGTTTTTACAATCGCTTCGCGAAAAGCGGCTTGATGCGTGCCACCTTGCGTGGTGTGCTGCCCATTGACAAAAGAAAAATAATCTTCGCCATATTGACTGGTATGGGTGAAAGCCAGCTCAATGTCTTTATTGCGCAAATGGATAACCGGGTAAAGCCCGTTATCATTCAAATGCCTAGCTAATAAATCCAACAATCCTTTGTCGGAATGAAATTTCTGTCCGTTGAAATTAATGGTCAATCCTACGTTGAGATAGGCATAATTCCACAACATCTCCTCGATATACTCGGAATTGTAATGGTAATCGCCAAACATCTCCGTATCGGGTGTAAAGGAAATGATGGTCCCGTTTTTCAGGGTTGATGCTTTCTCTTTTTCGTTATTGGTGAGTACACCCTTCGAAAATTCGGCGGTCTTCATGCGGCCATCGCGAACGGCCGTTATTTGAAAATGAATAGACAGGGCATTGACTGCCTTTGTACCCACGCCGTTGAGGCCCACCGACTTTTGAAAGACATTGGAATCGTACTTCGCGCCGGTATTGATTTTAGACACTACATCCACCACCTTACCCAAAGGCACACCACGCCCAAAATCCCGAACAGAAACGGTATTGTTTTCAATCGTTATCTCGATGTGTTTACCAAAACCCATCTGAAACTCATCGATGGAGTTATCCAGTGTTTCCTTCAATAATACATAAATACCATCGTCGCGGGATGAACCATCACCCAGCTTACCAATGTACATGCCTGGTCGAAGCCGGATGTGCTCTTTCCAATCGAGCGACCGAATACTATCTTCGGTATAATCCGATTTTGACGCTGTTTCTTTACTCATATTGCATATTAACTATCAATTGGGGCCTTACATCCTGTCTTGCAAAAATACAAAATCAAGGCCGTTTCTTAGTTTATATCTAAATAGTTTTAAACATTATCATGAACAGGAAAAGGATGCGATTGGGCAAAAAAAAAAGGAGGACAATGTCCTCCTTTTTTTTGAAATCCTAGAACAATTACTTGCTCAGAGTAACTGTTTTTGTGCGAGACGCAGCTGTGTTTGTAGTGCAAATTTCTTGAACTTTCAAAACAAGTGAGTTAGCAGTAAGTGATTCGATGTGAAAAGTACCTGTTGGAGATACAAAACCTGCGATCAATACGCTAGTAGTTAGGTATTGAGCATCAGCAGTCATTGACCAAGTACCAGCAGTACCACCAGTTCCTGTTCCAGTAGTTTGGTTGCCTGTTTTTTCGATCATGTTAACAGTACCGTTGTCATGAAATTCGATAGTGTTGTGTGTGGTGATAGGCGTGCTTGCATCTGTTCCATAGCAGCCAGTAGCACCTGTGCTACCTACAACATCAACGATGTCAGAAACAAACGTCCATTTGCCATAAAGAAGTGCTTTAGCAGCTGCGTTAGCAGTTGAAGCAGTTCCGCCAGTTACTGTGATAGTAACAGGAGTTGCAACTGAGTATGATACACCGTAAGAATCTTTAGTATCAGCCCAAAGATAGATCGTGTAAGTACCTGAGTTAGAAAAAGTTTTAGTGAGGTCTTTTACATTCGTCTGACCACCATCCCAGCTATCTCCGTTTGAGCTAGTCCAGCTCCAACGATACACATCAGCACCTGTAGAGGTGTTCGTGAACGTTACAGGAACATTAACACCAACAGAAGAAGCACCCGCAGTGAAAGAAGCAGCAGGACCAGTAACAGTGATCACTGTAGCAGCAGAGCTAACTTCAGTGCCTTTGCCTTTCTCTGCATTTTTGTTGTTCGTAACGGTTTGGTAAGCGCTATACGTACCAGCTTTGCGGTATGCATGTGTTGAAATGCGACCAGTGCCTGTAGAGCCATCACCGAATTCCCAAACGATAGAAGCGTTAGCACGCTCTGTTTCGTTGTCAGTAAAAGTAACAAGTTCGCCTACTTTAACAGAAGCAGGAGTTGCAGTGAAACCAGCATCAGCAGGCTTCTTGCAAGAAGACATTACCAATACACCGGCAAGAGCCAATGCACTCATTGAAGCGATTAATTTTTTCATTGTTTTTTTTTGTTTTTAATTTGGATGCAAAAGTATGTAAAAAAAAACTCCTAGCAAGAGATGAATAACTTTCTTGCGTATTTAAGCTAAATTCGAACTATTTCGCATAATTCACAGCGCGTGTTTCGCGAATAACAGTCACTTTAACTTGCCCAGGATAGGTCATTTCTGACTGGATTTTTTGGGAGATGTCGAAGGACAGGATTTCGGATTGCTGATCGGTGAGTTTCTCACTCGCCACAATCACGCGCAGCTCACGGCCAGCTTGTATGGCGTAAGATTTTTCAACACCTGGGTAAGAAAGCGCAAGCGCTTCGAGGTCTTTCAAGCGTTTGATATATTGCTCAACCACTTCTCTACGCGCTCCTGGACGGGAGCCTGAAATGGCATCACACACTTGCACGATTGGAGATATCAGACTGGTCATCTCGATTTCGTCGTGGTGAGCGCCAATAGCGTTGCACACATCTGGATGTTCCTTATGCTTTAAGGCAAGATTCATCCCTAAGATAGCATGGGGCAGTTCGGGCTGATCGTCTGGCACCTTACCAATATCGTGCAACAGGCCTGCTCTTTTGGCAAGTTTTACATTCAAGCCAAGCTCCGCTGCCATGGTAGCACAAAGGTTAGCTGTCTCCCGGGAGTGCATAAGCAGATTCTGGCCATACGAGGAGCGGTATTTCATGCGACCTACCATGCGGATCAATTCAGGAGCAAGCCCATGAATACCCAAATCGATGGTCGTGCGCTTACCTACTTCCACGATTTCGTCTTCCAGCTGCTTCTTCACTTTTGCCACCACTTCCTCAACACGAGCTGGGTGGATACGACCATCCATTACTAATTGATGCAGAGCAAGTCGAGCGATTTCGCGGCGAACAGGATCAAAACCAGACAAAATAATAGCCTCGGGCGTATCATCAACAATAATTTCGATACCGGTAGCGGCTTCAAGGGCTCTAATGTTGCGACCTTCACGCCCGATGATCCGGCCTTTCACGTCGTCGTTTTCGATATTGAAGATTGTAACGGCATTCTCCACCGCATGCTCAGTAGCCACACGCTGAATGGTTTGGATAACGATCTTCTTGGCTTCCATATTGGCAGTCAAGCGAGCTTCTTCGGTAATGATCTTGATGTGCGAAAGGGCCTCTGTCTTAGCCTCGTCCTTAAGCGCCTCGATCATCTGATTCTTTGCATCTTCAACTGAAAGGCCAGAAATCTTTTCCAATTGCTCCACATGCATCTGATGCGCACGAGCAAGCTCCTCCTTCTTCTTCTCCATGCCTTCAAGCTGGGTAGTCAATTGCAGGCGAACAGCATCGAGGTCTTTCTCTTTTTTACCCACCTGCTCTACCTTCTGCGTCAACTGCACCTCTTTCTGCTTGGCGCGATTCTCGGCCGCCTGCATGTTTTTCTCACGCTCATTAATCAGATTCTCGTGATCTGCTTTGAGCTGATGAAATTTCTCCTTGGCCTCTAGCAATTT
Organism: Bacteroidota bacterium; assembly: GCA_947448795.1. GTDB lineage: Bacteria > Bacteroidota > Bacteroidia > AKYH767-A > JAHEYN01 > CANFOZ01. The sequence goes on along the minus strand of CANFOZ010000016.1, from coordinate 24,642 downwards.
GTCGCGTTTGAGGATTTCGGCTTTTGATTCTGCTTCTTTTAAAAGGATGGCGGCTTTGGAGGCAGCAGCGGCTTCTTTATCCTGTCCGGATTTTTTGAAGAGTAAGCTACCCACGAAAAACCCCATACCCAGGGCGCCTAAAATAGCGCCTATTATTATAAGTAGGTTCATGGTTATTTATTTAAATTAAAATTGATAAAAGACAATATAAAAAGATGGACGATAAAACATAAAAAAAACCCGCGATAACCCTTGTGCATTTTTAAACTCCATGATGTCATGGGATGAAGTTGCCGGGTATTGTTCGCGCTTCCACTGTGAACCCCCTTGCGGGGAGATCCCGACGAATCGGGACTGAGGCCTGCACTACGTACCACAAAGCTTACTCCAAATGAATAAGTGTTGAGTTTAAAAATAGTGAAACAAGAGCTATGCGGGTTTTGCTTTTAGTCGTTAAATTGAATACATTAGCTATTCAACTTAACTAAACTAACTTGCTGAAATCCAGCACGCTATATTTATACAAAGAACGTTAAAGAAAGTCGCTTAGGCCGATCTTTCCTGTAGATGACTGTCAATCAAATCAACTATTTCCGAGAGTTTTTCGGGAAGCTCAGCGGGCACCGCCATCTGGTTTTCTTTTTTGGCCAATTCGTTCGCAAAATGCAAGGCGCTCATCGCCAATAAATCTTGCTTATCTCTGACCGAAAATCGCGCTTCATATTCTTTAACCTGCTCATTGATCAGCTTAGCAGAGCGGCGTATTACTTCCTCCTCCTCTTCGCTGACCGTTAGTGGGTATACTCTACCGGCAATTGTAATTCTGATCGATAACTCAGCCATCTTTCTCTTGTTTCAATTATCTTTCTGGGGCTGTATGCTAATTTTTCAACATTTCCAGGCATTTATCTACTTCCCGGATAAGTTGATTCACTTTTAACTTCAACTGATGATTATCCTTCTCTGAACCGGAGAACTGCTTTGCTATCTGCAGCGCCTTCAACTGATCACTGGCATGATTCAATTGTTCTTGTTGCAGCTTCAAACGCGCCTCCAATTCTTTATTGCGAGTCGACAATCGGGTATTCAATTCTTCCGACTCACGGTGCAAAGATATTAATTTTTGAACCTTCGTCTTAAATTCTGCTAATTTTGACAAAAAATTGTCTTCCATCGATTGTTAATAATGCACGAATATACGGATGAAACAAAAAATTAACAAAAAGAATGCAAAAACAAAGCTTTTTAGACTGAATCGGGCCTTTTTAAGCTGCTTCTCAGTGCTTTTTTGCACACTTACATCCGTTTTTGGTCAAACACAGGAAGCCTATTTTCGATCCCCGCTCGATATCCCGCTTCAAGCCGCTGCCTATTTTGGTGACGTTCGCAGCAATCATTTTCATTCGGGCCTCGACCTACGCACGCAGCAAACAGAAGGTAAAAATGTGTACGCTGTGGCTGACGGCTTCGTTTCCCGCATTCGAATCTCGGCCTATGGCTTCGGTTATGCCCTCTATCTCGACCATCCCGACGGACACACCTCGGTTTATGGCCATCTGCAGCGTTATAATTCGCGAATTGCTGCATTCGCTCTGTTAAAACAGGCGGAAGCCGAAAGTTTTGAGTTGGATATTAAACTTAAGCCTACAGACCTGCCTGTAAAAAAAGGAGACATCATAGCGCTTTCAGGAAATACCGGTGGCTCGGAAGGTCCACACCTGCATTTTGAGTTGCGCGACACCAAAACGGAACAAATTCTAAATCCCATGCTCTTGGGCATTCGTTTTCCCGACCATCGCGCTCCTGTCATTAAAAGGCTCTTTATTTATAAGAAAGAAGGCTACCAGGCCTGGCAAGCGACGCAAAGTCTGCCGGTGGCCGGCAGCGGTTCAACCTTTTATTGCACCACGCCTATGCCATTGCGCTTGGAAGGGCGGTTTGGTATTGGCATTCAAGCGGAAGACTGGGACGATGTATCCGGCGGCCCCGACGGCTTCTACTCCATGGAAGTTAAACTTGATGGAAAGTTAATTTTCAAACAAGAACTCGATCATTTTAGTTTTAGCGAGACCCGTTATGTCAATGCCGCTATCGATTATGAACAAAAGGTAAATAGTGGAAAAGTGACCCAGTTCTGCTTTCTGCAGCCAGGAAATGCGATGTCGATTTTTAACACTACAATAGGAAATGGGCTTATCCAATTATCCGATAGCAGTTTGCACATTGTTAAAATCGAGCTGAAAGACCAAGCAGGCAATAGTTCGGCCTTGCAGCTTTTCGTTCAAGGTCGACTGCCTTTAGTTGCTTGGCAAAAAAACACAGCTACATACCCTAACATCTTCCCATACAATAAAGCCAACCACTTTGAGAATGAAGAAATCAAAGTAGATATACCAGCGGGCTATCTTTACGATACCTTGGCTTTTGAGTACAGCAAGAGTTCTGGAACACCACGAATGGTATCCAATATCCACCACCTACACAACCGAAAAACGCCTGTCCATAGCTTTTACACCGTGTCGATAAAAGCACAAATCCCTGAAAGATTGCAAAGCAAAGCCTGTATTGTTAGTGTCAGCGAAAGCCTGGTGGCCATATCCGAAGGCGGAGCCTATGCCCTTGGAGCAGTGAGCACGACTACAAAATCCTTCGGCAACTTTGCCGTCATGCTCGACACGATTGCCCCGCGCATTGCGGCATTAAACATCAAAAATGGGCATCGCTCCGTCATCGGGTCGAACCTCCGCTTTGTGATGTCCGATAATTTATCGGGGATAAAAAGCTATAGAGGCAGCCTTGATGGAAAATGGGTGTTGCTGGTTCACGAAGGAAAAAACAATGTCTTAACATTCACCGTGCCGAGCGGACTTAGTAAAGGGAAGCATGCCTTTCAAATCGTGTTAACCGACAAGTGCGGGAACAGCACGACCTATAGCACGACCGTACTAATTTAGTGAGTTCACTGCTTTTTCTTCAAATCTTTGGAAGTAAACATAAGCGGCAATAAGGCTTCGATGTCGTTGACCTCATAAATAGCGGCCTCTTTTCTGCCCATTAAAATGCGCATCGGCTGCTCGCTCATCGACCGATATTCAGCCATCACTTGACGGCATGCACCGCATGGGGCTGCGGGTCCATCGGCATCGTGTATTGCTGAAGAAACAAAAACAGCGATGGCTTTTACGGCAACACCGGGATAATTAGATCCTGCCATAAAGAGCGCAACGCGCTCGGCACAAAGTCCTGAAGGATAGGCGGCATTTTCTTGATTGCTGCCTTTAACAATCTCGCCATTTGCTAAGAGCACAGCTGCCCCCACCTTGAAATGCGAGTAGGGCGAATGCGAGCTAGCCATTGCGAACTCCGCCTCGCGAAGTAATAAACGCCCCTCGGCGTCTAATTCATCAGGACCACTATATTCTTTCAAATCAAACTTCAAAGAACGCGTATTCATAAGCGATTTAGGTTATTGTGATGGTTTAAATACAGAGCCTCTAGAATTGTATTTTTCTTAACTTTGAAGACCTTTTAGTCTAAAGCAGGACGGCTATTACGAATCTAAAGACAAATTGTTACAAAGAATTCTAGCTATGAAATTCCGAATGTACCAACTGCTATTCATTTGCGCTTTTTTATTCGTTGGATTGACTACTTCATGGGCCCATGATGGCGATATAACCTTTCAATCGAGTCAGCTTCATGAAATCCGTCTTACCTTTTGGCAACCGGCCTTTTGGGATAGCCTCCTTGCCACTCATACTAACGATACCACCATGCCTTGCTTGGTTAACATCGATGGTTTTGATATAGACACAATTGGCGTAAAACTAAAAGGCAACTCCTCTTTCAACTCCTACCCAGGTGTAAAAAAATCCTTTAAGCTATCCTTTGATCAATACATTGACACCAATGAATACGACGGTCTGCACAGCTTGAACTTGAATAACGGATTCAAAGACCCAACTATGCTTCGCGAAAAGGTGATGCTTGATTTTCTTCGCTCACAAGGACTACCCGCACCCCGCTGCACCTTTGCAAAACTCTATTTAAACGGCAGCTATTGGGGACTTTACAGCATGGTCGAAGAAGTCGATAAAGTTTTTGTGAACGACCTGATCGGCAACAAAGACGGCAATCTTTTCAAAGGCGACCCATCAGGGAATCTGCAGTGGTATGGGTCCGAAGACTCCTTGTATTATACGAAGTACGAACTTCACACCAACGACTCACTCAACGATTGGTCTGACCTGGTGCATCTCATCGATGTGATTAATCATGCGGGTTCATCGCTGGTAGATTCGCTGGAGCCGATTTTAAATACGGGCAATACACTTGGTATATGGGCCACCGACCTCTTGTTTGCCAATCTCGACTCCTACACTGGCACTGGCCACAATTACTATTTGTACCACAACACGGCAAGCGGCAAATTTGAACGCATCGCTTGGGATGCCAACGAGGCCTTTGGCACATTCAGCATGGGCATGAGCATCGCGCAGCTCGAGGACTTATCCTACAATTACATACCTCAGCCAAGCAACTCGTCGCGTCCACTGAATATACAAATGCTTGCAAATGCGACCTATCGTAAAAGGCTGACTGATCGACTATGTTTTCTGATTCAAAACCCATTTAGTGCAGAAAATCTCAATCCAAGAATAGACAGTTTGGCTAACAGCATTCGGACAGCCTATTATGCGGACCCGAACAAAATGTTCACCAATCAGAACTTTGACGACAACCTTGAGCATGATGTCACGATAACGAACATCCCTGGAATCAACCAATTGGCAGGTTTGAAGTCGTTCATCGCCAACAGGCGCGAAAAAATGATGATTCAATTAGCTGGACTCGGATGTGTGTATTCGGGCGATGAGGAACATGTGCAGGTTCAACAAAAAATAGAGCTTGGACCTAACCCCTGCTCAAAAATGGCAGTCCTCACCCTTTCTTCATCCTCGCCGTGTCAACTTACATTGCATAACCTGGTAGGTCAAGTTGTTAAAACGTTCGACATCCATGCAGGCGCCGTAACATATACGATTGAAGATGTATCTGTTGGACTGTATATTTGGACTGCGAAGTATCCGAATGGTGATATCGGCAATGGAAAACTTGTAATTGTCGAATAAGCAATTAAAACAAGCATCCTTTATTTACCTTTGTTAGAACTCGGATAGATAAACACATACTCTTTTTATGAAAAACCTTTTACGACCGATCTTTACTTTTCTAATTATTGGTAGCATTTCAGCAAACGCCTTTGCCCAATGGAATTCTATCACAGACCAAAACCTCAAAGTATGTGGCGCAGCCAACGATCAGCAGGATGAACGCATCGCGGGTGATGGTCATGGTGGTGCGATTATCGTTTGGGAAGACTTCAGAGACGATGCCTCGAACTCTGGCATTTATATACAACGCGTAGACGCTAATGGATATAACAAATGGACGGCCGAAGGCAAGGTTGTTTGCAGTTCAGCGGCCGTAAATCATTCAGCCCCAGCCATTGTAGAAGATGGGTTAGGCGGAGCAATAGTGGTTTGGCAAGACTGGCGAAATGGCAATAAAGATCTTTTCGCACAGCGCATTGACTCGAGCGGCAATTTTTTATGGACTGCTTGCGGCGTTCCGGTTGTAGTAAATAGCAACGACCAAATCGATCCACGCATTATCAGCGATGGCGCTAACGGAGCAATAATTAGCTGGCAAGATTCATCGGGTACAGACTGGGATATTTTTGCGCAACATTTGAATAGCAGTGGCATAGCAACTTGGGCAGTAAACGGAGCTCCTGTATGCATTGCAGCCACGGATCAGGTTTCGGCACGCATCAGCATAGACGGGGCCAATGGTGCCCTTATTACCTGGCAAGACAAGCGCAACGGTGTAGACTGGGATATTTATGCACAACATCTTAGTGCGAGTGGAAGTGCGCTTTGGGCGAACAACGGTATTGGCGTTTGTACTAGCGCTGCCACACAGAATAGCCCCAAGATAAAAACCGATGGTTCCGGCGGCGCCTATATGGCCTGGGTTGATAAACGCAATGGAACCGACGATATCTATGCACAACGACTGAACAGTTCAGGAGCTGCCACATGGACCAGCAACGGCTCACCGGTATGCATTGCATCGGGCAACCAAAAAGATTTTGATATCGTTGTTAATTTCGTGGATGGCATGATCCTTTCGTGGGCAGACAAGCGCAACAGTCTTGATTACGACATCTACGCTCAAAAGATTAATCCAACGGGAAGTGCACAATGGGCAACTGATGGCATACCCGTGACAACGGCCGTTTTTGATCAAAGCAATTTAGACATGACAGACGACAATGCAGGCGGCGTCATTATTTCATGGGTTGACTCTAGCGCAGGCAATCTAGACATTTTTACACAACGTGTAAATTCATCCGGCGCAGCTTGCTGGGGTATGAATGGGCAAGTGTTAGCTAATGCGGCAAACAACCAAACACGCGTAAAAACAGCAGGAGATGGTTCTGGTGGTGTGCTTATGGCCTTTCAAGACAAAAGAACAGGCAGTTTCGACCTCTATGCAATGCATGTTACATCGGCAGGGATTCGCTCATCCATCAATGAAGATGCAACACGAAATATCGCGCTGAAGGCCTTTCCGCAGCCCGCCTCGACGATTGTGCAAGTGCAACTTCCATCTGAATTTGATTTACAACGCCCTTCGGTTGTTCTTTTCAACGAACTGGGTGAGCGAGTTAGTGCACAATTCGTTATCAGCTTGGAAAACCACACCTTGATTATAGGTAATCCGAATGAAAAATCGGGACTTTATCTGGTCATGCTGAATGATGGAATCAATTGCGCAACGCAACGAATTCTCTTTGTAAAATAAAGACTTTATGAAAAAAATGTTTTTTCTTTTAGCATTCACAGCTGGACTTGTAGCATGTAAGAAAGGAGCTGGCGATGGCGGAACATCCACTTTGCGTGGCAAAGTATATGGCATCGATTATAACGCAGATTTCTCAATGCGACTTGATTCGGGCTATGCTCCAAACGAAAATGTATATGTTATTTATGGCGACCACAAAACATACGATGACAAGATTAGCACCAATTATGATGGCACTTATGAGTTTAAATACTTGCGGCAGGGCACCTATACTGTTTATTGTTATAGTAAAGACTCTGCCACCTCCATACCTTTTGGTACACAAGCAATAATTCAGACGGCGGAAATCACAAAAAACCGCAGCACAGTTGAAATTCCTACTATTAACATCAACAAGTAAAACATGAGCAAGAAGCTAATCCTTTCATTCCTTTTTATCCTTTGCGTAACCTGTAGTTTTGCGCAGAAAAGAAAAGATGTTAAAAAGCTAAAAATTAAATCGGCCAACGAGAACATTACAGAAGTTGTGGATGGTATAGAACAGACTTATAAAGCAAGTATTACCCGCTTTGATCAAGAAGGGAATAACACAGAGGAGATTCATTATAAACCAAATGGCAGTATCCATAAGCGAACCGTTTCCAAGTACAACGAAAAAAATCAATTAGTAGAAGAGAAAGTTTACGATGGAGCCGAGAAATTATCGGAAATGCGCGTAATCAGTTATAATGCGAACGAGGATAGGAGTTTTGAAAGCAGTTACGATGGCGCAGGCAAGCTCCTGAGCCGAGCAAGCTACTTTTACGATAAAAACGGCATGAAAACAGAAAAGCGAACACAGAATCCAGAGGGTAAATTAATAGAAAGCAAGAAATACTATTACGAATATTAATTGCCTTTCCTGCGGATGAAACTTGCTGATGTGATACAAAAGTTCGCGCCTATCTCTCTACAGGAGATGGACGCCGTTTCTTTACAAGATCGAACCGACACCAAGTTCGCGTTCAGCGCAGATAGTCTCCCAGGGCTTTTGGATAGTATTAAAGACGATTATTTTTTATTGGAAATCGTCGGAAAAAGAAGCACTGATTATCAAACACTTTATTACGACACGAAGAACTTTGAGCTTTACCTGAATCACCACAACAGCAAGATGAATCGTTATAAAACACGGTTTAGAAGATATGTGGAATCCAATTTGAATTTTTTTGAAGTCAAATTCAAGTCAAACAAAGAGCGCACCATAAAGGAGCGTCACATGACAGATGAAATCAGCATGAGCTTGAGCGAGGCAGATAAGCAACTCTATATGCATATTACCAAGCTGGATCCAGCTATACTTGAACCTAAGGTATGGGTTAATTACACACGCATGACTTTTGTAAGTAAGGCAAAAGACGAGCGCCTAACGATCGATACGAACTTGCATTTTCAGGACCCAAAAGACATCGATGGGAGTTCAACGAAGCTTCTCAAAAATCTTGTTATTGCTGAGGTTAAACAACCCCGCATCTCCTACAAAGCCCCTTTTATGCGTATTATGAGAAGGACGCACATGCGCACCCTCTCAATCAGTAAATACTGCGTAGGTATTATAATGCTTTACCCTGGTATTAAACAAAACAATTTCAAACCCAAAATGCTCACTATTAAAAAACTCACTCATGGAACCAACTAGTGTATTTGCAGGCATTGAACTTTTTGACAAACTCTCAGATAAATTTTTTCTTCGTTTGTTAATTGATTTTTTCTTCGTTTTTGTGCTCATCCGCTTTGTGTATTATCCTATATACAAGAAGAAAGATTATTTCTTTACGTTCTTTATTTTTAACATCCTTATTTTCATCATCACCTACTTATTGAACAAGGCTGATTTATCCATGGGAGCCGCTTTCGGACTCTTTGCTGTTTTTTCGATGTTGCGTTATCGCACCGAAGGTATTTCTATCAAAGACATGTGCTATTTGTTCATTGTGATTTCGCTAGGCCTTATTTCGGCTTTACTGAAAGGCACCTACTTTGAGCTTGGCCTGCTCATTTCTATGATTATCGTAATCACGTATGCTTTAGAAGGCAACTTGTTTATGAAAAACGAAATGGTTCAAGAAATTCAGTATGAAAACATTGATTTTATCAAACCAGAAAAGCACGATTTACTAATTGCAGACTTGCAAACACGCACGGGCTTAAAGATTCACAAGGTTTCTATTACGCAGATTGACTTTTTGAAGGATACGGCCTTGGTTAAGATTTATTATTACGAATAGCTGTAAATGATAAAGAGCGCCATTTTGAAAGTAAGCGCTTTGGCGCTATTGATAACCGTAACTACGTATTCAAAAGCGAATGAGCCTAGACGCGATTTGTGGCAATGGAATACGTTTAGTTTAGACAAGAAGCTAAACGACAAGTGGTCAATCGGAATGGATGAGGAAATTCGATTATACCACAACATCTCGCAGCTTAACCTTTGCTATACGAATGTTGCGATATCCTATAAAGCAGCTTCTTTTTTAAAGGTTAGTTTGGTGTATCGTTCGATCCAAAAAAAACAAGCAGACGGCACTGTTAGTTTTAGGCATCGTGCCTATACCGACTGGGCTTTTAAAAAGAAAGCAAATACGTTTATTATAGGCTATCGAGCTCGTTTTCAGGCACAAGTGCGCGATTACAACTCCAGTCCGGACGGTCAAATTCTTGAAAAATACTGGCGCAGCAAATTTGAATTGCGCTACGACGGATTTAAAGCTATACAACCTTATATCTCGGCAGAGTTTCGTTATCAATTCAGGAACAATCGGCTTACCGAGGCCAACTACATGTTTAATAGAGGGCGCTATGCCATTGGCTTTGATTATAACATCAACAAACACAACACGCTTGGTGTTTATTACATGTTGCAAAAGGAATTCAACATCAACGCCCCAGAAAGTGACAGCGTGATAGGATTAAGTTACAGTCTATCGCTTTAGCGATTCTAATTCTTTGCTAAAGATTTCCGCGCAGCGCCTGCTCCCTTTCAATGGATTCAAAGAGCGCTTTAAAATTTCCTTTACCGAAGGACTTCGCACCTTTCCGCTGAATGATTTCATAAAATACGGTTGGGCGATCTTCGACCGGCTTGGTGAAAAGTTGAAGTAAATATCCTTCGTCGTCGCGATCCACTAAAATACCGAGCTTACTTAGTACATTAATGTCTTCGTCTATATTTCCAACACGGTCTAAGACAGAGTCGTAATACGTTTTTGGAACAGAAAGAAAATCGACACCGCGAGCACGAAGATCGGTCACTGTTTTGATGATGTCGTGCGTTAGTAAAGCGATGTGCTGCACACCAGGACCGTGGTAAAAATCAAGATATTCATCAATCTGCGATTTCTTTTTTCCTTCAGCGGGCTCGTTGATTGGGAACTTTACATACCCCGAACCGTTTGAAACCACTTTGCTCATCAGGGACGAATACTCTGTTGAAATGTCTTCATCATCGAAGGTTATAATGAGTTTAAAGCCAAGCACATCTTCATAAAACTTAACCCATTCGTTCATTTTGCCAAGTTCCACATTACCAACACAGTGGTCGATAAACTCGAGACCAACAGGCGTGGACTTAAAGCTGCTTGAAACCGCTTTATAACCCGGCATAAAAACGCCTTTGTAATTTTTACGCTCTACAAACGTATGCACCGTCTCGCCGTAGGTATAGATGGAAGCCATCCGCACTTCGCCATTTTCGTCTTGAATTATTTTTAATTCACCAGCGCTGCGTGCTCCACGAGAAGTGGTTTCTTTCCACGATTTCTCGGCATCATCAACTAAGAGTGCAAGCACTTTAACCCCATCCCCATGCTGTTTTATATGCTCGCTGATTGGCGAGTCGGGATGCATTGGTGTGGTTAGGATAAGACGAACTTTATTCTGTTGCAACACATAGGATGCACGATCACGAACACCGGTCTCAGGGCCACAATAAGCAACGAGTTCAAAACCAAAAGCATGTTGGTAGAAATAGGCGGATTGCTTAGCATTTCCGACATAAAACTCGACATGGTCAGTGCCTAACAGGGGAAGAAAGTCGCTCATGAGTGATGGTTTTTTAGTAGTCAGCGAAATTAAACATTCTCAGCGATAGTATATGTTAACCCATTAAATTTATTAATTTCTTTATGGTTCATTTCTTTTTCAATTTGCATCCATTATTTAAAGTACTATTCGCTATATTTGTTAGCTATGAAATATTACATAACCATTCTTTTCGCTTTAATCTGTGGGCTTACCTTGCGAGCACAAGATAGCACCCAAGTTGCGGAAGAGACTTCAGAAGAAGCGAACGAATCAATGAGCTTTCGCCCAATTCTTCAGCTCAAGGCGCAAAACAAATTTAACAACCACAATTATTCGGAGGCGCTTCAGCTTTTCAGTGCGTTGAGCCAAAAAGAGAATCCGTCGCCCGCGCTGCTTTATAAAGCAGGATTATGTGCGTACCATTTAAAATACTACAGAAATGCCATTCAATACCTGCAACGCGCCTTGCTTTCAGAAAGACAAAAGAACATCAACATTCATTATTATCTCGGCAGAAGTTATCATGCATTAGGTATCCTCGATACCGCTCAAATGGAATATCGTTTCTTTCAGAACTTGGCTGTTAAGCCAAGCGCTGAAAGCAAAAGCGTTCCCGTTTTGCTTGAACAATGCGACTATGCCAAAACAACGATGGATTCACCGGTCAAAGTGATAATTAAACCTGGACCAGAGAGCATTAACTCGACTATGCCTGAGTATAGCCCAGTTTTACTTCCAGACCATCGAAGCTTGGTTTTTACATCGCGTCGTGACGACAGTACAGGTCGAATGAAAGATGAAACTGATCATATTTACTTTGAAGATATTTATCTTTCGATTTTTGATAGCAGTTCTAATGCATGGTCTAATCCTAGGGGACTTAGTGAATACGTCAATGGATATGGTCACGATGCATTGGCTGGTGTTAGTCCAGACGGCACTACTCTTTTTGTATTTAGAAATGTTCATGGCGGTGATCTATACCTTACCCATCCAGATAATGATGGGAATTGGATGCCCCTCGTAGCATTCCCATCAACAACAATCAACACGCCTTATTTTGAAAACTCGGCAAGTATTACCGCTGATGGCCAAAGCCTTTATTTCGTTAGTAACCGACCTGGAGGCAAAGGGTTAAATGACATTTACCGCAGTACTAAAACAGAAGACGGCGGATGGAATACACCTGAAAACTTAGACAGCCTCATCAATACTTCGGGTGATGAAATTTCCTGCTATATAACACCTGACGGAACAACGCTTTACTTTAGCTCAGATGCTCATCAAAACATGGGTGGGTATGATATTTTTCGCTCTACTTTAGTGGATGGCAAATTCACGAAAGCGGAGAATATGGGTTATCCAATAAACTCGACTTCCGATGACATTCAATACTTCCCTGTACCAGCAACAAAAACGGCCTGGTTTTCAAGTGTTCGACAAAGCGGACTAGGCGGCCGAGACCTTTTTATTGCCGATTTCAACGAATATAAAGAACCTAGCTTAGATGTTGTTCCGGAGGAAGAAGTAAAAAGCCCGCTTAGTTTGAGCGAAGCACTACCCGATTTGAATGCAAACAACATCGTCCTCGATCCTACGAAAGATCAAGTAATCGAGCGCAAAAAAGTTGCTTCTTATATTTCAATTCGTGTGACTGACGATATGCTGCAACAATTGCCTTCAGAAATATCAATTCAAAAGTCGAGCTCCTCTCAAGTCTTACGAAAGCTTACTAATTCGAAAGGACAGCTTACATGCGATATTGACGATACAGATTTTGAGAATATACACGTTTCTGCTAATAAAACGGGCTACCAAATTGTTTCAAGTCTTTCAGAAATCCAGCTAGATTCGCTTTTAAAAACGCCTTTCCTTCAGGTGGTAGTGCGTATGAAAAAGATTGCAAACGATACGCTCGTAGCAATCAACCGCAGTCTGGATACCAATAAATATGTTGTTGTTTTTGATTTAAATAGCGCTGTTATTCCACTTAGTAGCAAGCATAACGACAAGCTCGATCAAGCCTTTGCCTTACTGCAAGCGAACAAGAAACTTAAGGTGGAGCTTATCGGTCACGCTGATATAACAGGCAGCCCTATTTTCAACAAACAACTATCCATCAACAGAGCCCTTTCGGCAGCGGACTATCTAAAAAGTCAAGGGATTTCAACAAAGCGCATTACAGCGATTGGCAAAGGTTCGAAAGAACCTATAGCGACCAATGAAACCGAAGAAGGCAGGCGCACAAATCGCCGTGTGGAGATACGCATCTACTGATTCTAAGCCTTCATGAAATATACCTTCGCTTACTCCAATCCTGAACAACACTTTGTTGATGTTCATGTTGAAACCATGATAAACGGACAAGCAAGTGTTGATTTGCACTTACCAACATGGAGGCCTGGCCGTTACGAGTTGGGCAATTTTGCAAAGAACCTCCGATGCATGCGAGCCGTTGACGAAAACGGCAATGCGCTTGCTTTTACCAAGACTGGCAAAAGCAGTTGGAAGTATCTAACGCAAGGTGTAAAAACGCTAAAAGTGAGTTACCAGTATTACTGCGCACAACTCGACGCAGGTGCTTGCTGGCTGGATGAGCAGCAGCTGTATATCAATCCTGTTCATTGCTGTTTGTATACTAAAGAAACAATCGATGAAGCCTGTGAATTGGAACTGTTATTACAACCAGGATACGATGTAGCCATTGCTTTAAAACCGAATGCAGCGGCGGTACCATGTGGTCTTTGGCAGGTTAGACACACGTTTACTGCCGTCGATTTCCACCAACTCGTAGACTCGCCGTTCATAGCGAGTGCGGCATTATTAAAACACAGTTTCGTTCACGAAGGCGGTTTGTTTCACCTTGTATTTCAAGGACCTTGCAAACCCGATTTACAGAAAATCGAAAATAATTTCAAGGCTTTTATTAGCGAGCAGAAGAATGCTATGGGGTCATTTGCCGGCGCGAAAAAAAATACGTACGAATTCACCTTTCTCTTTCAAATCACTCCTTACTCGCATTATCACGGCGTGGAGCACCTTTACTCCACCGTCATTGCCTTGGGGCCATCCTATGCATTAAACGACGAACTCTATCCGGAATTATTGGGTGTTAGTTCGCACGAATTTTATCACACCTGGAATGTAAAAGCCACACGCCCTGTGGAGCTTGTTCCGTATGATTATTCGCAGGAAAACTTTACACGCTTAGGCTTTGTGGATGAAGGCGTTACGACTTATTATGGCGATCTATTTCTGATTCGATCCGGTGTTTTCAATCAAGCCGAATTTTTCAAGTGCATGAATCAGCAATTGCAAAAACACTATCATAATCCTGGTCGAAAAAACCTTTCTGTGGCCGACTCTTCCTATGACACGTGGTTAGATGGGTATGTACCTGGCATTCCTGGTCGCAAAGTATCTATTTACACCGAAGGCTGTTTATGTGCATTGATGCTGGATATCCTTATACGCCAGCAAAACAGCAACACGAAATCGCTGGATGATGTGATGCGTCGTTTGTTTGAAGAATTTGGCCAGAAAGGCAAAGGATATAGCGAAGCCGATTACAAACGCATCGCGGAGGAAACGGCCGGTATTGCGTTGGATGATTTCTTTAGGGATTACGTTTACGGAACCACTGATTACACAGAGGCCTTGAACGAAGCCTTGCTATACGTGGGCTGCCAGTTGGAAGCCAAGCCAGCGCTTGATGTATGCGAAAACAAGCTTGGTTTTAAATATGAAAAAATGGCTGGAGGTAGTGTTCGCGTTACAGCTATAGCAAGCGATTCACCAGCAATTAATGGCGGATTGGCCCTGGATGACGAGCTCGTGTTTATCAATAACTACAAGGTGGAAGGCAATCCTTCGGCATGGGTTAAGTATGCCAAAGAAGACGCGATAAATCTGACGATTTCACGCAAAGGACAAGCCAAAAACATCCTGTTAAAAGCAAGGTCTGAAACCTATTGGGGAAGCTACACAATTTCGTTACTTGCCTCCAAAAGCGAAGCGCAAGCGGCAAATTATACCGCTTGGACCAAGCAGCTTATTTAAGCTTTAACGGCTGTAACCGAAATCTCTACATT
The DNA here is from genome assembly GCA_947448795.1 of Bacteroidota bacterium. Lineage (GTDB taxonomy): Bacteria > Bacteroidota > Bacteroidia > AKYH767-A > JAHEYN01 > CANFOZ01. The sequence goes on along the minus strand of CANFOZ010000016.1, from coordinate 9,619 downwards.
GACACCCAGTGGCAAAGCAGAAACTTGCACCGTTTCACGCGCTGGATAATCACCTGAGAAGTATGATCCGTAAACTTCATTCACAGCTCCAAAGGTCTTCATGTCGGTTAAGAAGATCGTTGTTTTTACAACATCCGACAAGGTAAATCCAGCCTCGGAGAGAATCGCTTGAACATTCTTCATCACCTGATGGGTTTCGGCAGGAATATCTGAAAGTACAAGTTCGCCGTTGTCGGCGCGTTTGGCCACCTGACCGGATACAAAAAGCATGTTGCCAACTTTTACTGCATGGCTATATGGACCAATTGGAGCTGGAGCGTCTTTAGAGGTAATACACGTTTTCATATCTTATTTTAGTTTGCAGGATGTTTCGGTACCAATGCCATAACCAAGCGAAATGGAATTATTTTTGCCTTCGCATTCGGCTTTCGCTTTCCAGCTATAGTCTTTAATATCAGATGTTGAGGTAGTTGTCTGTGAAGACCCCAAAGCATTTACTGTAGTGCTACACTCGCAGGTGTATGATTTTTTACACGAAGCGAAAGCGGAAAGAATGATTACCGCAAGGAGAAAAGAGAAATTCTTCATGGTATTAATTTTCAGCAAAGTAAACAAAAAAAGTGCAAAGTAGTATTCGTTATAATGGGATTTACATGTGCGCTTGTTTGACTAACTTCGCTCAAGATGAACATATTAATAGTCGACAATTACGATTCCTTCACCTACAATTTGGTGCACCTTTTGGAAAGTATTTCCGGTGTAAACACCGAGGTGATTCGTAACGACGCTAGTGAGCTAGATCGTTTTAGCAGTTTTGATCGGATTGTTTTATCGCCAGGACCAGGTCTTCCGGCAGATGCAGGCCGCATGCCAGCGCTGCTAAAAACCGGATTCGTTAATAAGCCAGTATTAGGAGTTTGTTTAGGACATCAGGCTATTGCGGAATGTTTCGGTGGCGCATTGATCAATCTAGGGAGCGTGATGCATGGCATCGCCACTGAAATGCAAGTGTTGGATGAGGATGAATTACTGTTCAAAGGCCTTCCGGTTAATTTTAAAATAATGCATTACCACTCGTGGGTTGTTGATGCAAGCTCGCTTCCCTCCTGCCTTCAAATTACGGCAAAAGATCAACAAGGCAACATTATGGGATTGCGTCATAAAACGCTGAATTACAGAGGTGTACAATTTCATCCCGAATCGGTGCTTACCGAACATGGGAGAACGATGATGGAAAACTGGCTGTGCTATTGTTAATGTAAAGGGCGCTTCTTAATCATGCCGCCTTTGGTGTCTTTGATGCTGTGCATGATAACAAAGGCTTGCGGGTCGATTTTTTCTATCTCCGCCTTAAGATTTGAAATCTCCAAACGCGTAATAACCGTAAAGACGATGTCGGTATCTTGCAAGCGATGGCCGTGCTGTCCGTAACCACGTTTGCCGTTGTAGATCGTCACTCCTCTTCCTAATTTTTCTGTGATCATCAAGCGGATATCCTCGCTTTTCGTGGAGATGATATTAACACCGGTGTATTCCTCCAGACCAGAGATAAGAAAATCGATGGTGCGTGATGCTGCTAGATAAGCAAGTATTGAATACATAGCGCGTTCTACAGAAAGAAAAAAAGCGGCAAAGGAGAATATGATAATGTTGATAATGAGTATTACATCACCCACGGTAAGTCCGCCTTTACGACTTATGGTAACAGCCATAATTTCAGTGCCATCAATAACACCACCGCCCCGCATGGTGAGGCCAACACCTGCTCCCAAAAAAAAGCCACCAAATACGGCCACGAGCAACTTATCGGTAGTAAGAATTGGGTATGGAATAAATATCAAACATAAGGCAAGGCCTGATATGGCAACCATGGTTTTAAAAGCGAAACCGCGCTGAATGTTTTTATATCCAAGATAAATAAATGGAATATTTATAAGAATAAGCAAGACCGATAAAGGCCAACCGGTCAGTTCAGACAACAGCAAAGAGATGCCGGTTACACCACCGTCGATGAAGCCGCTAGGCAGCAGAAAACCTTTCAAACCTAAACCAGCCGAAAGCATACCGAGTACGATCAATGCTGCATGCACCCATTGACGGCGCAAGGTCAATTTATAAATACTAACCTGATCTGGATCAGACAACTCCGGCTTAGGGGTTCCCTTTCGCGATAAACCGTTAACTAGGAAGTCGAAGATGCCGGACATTAAGCGAGAGGGGGTTAAGAGAGAAAGAGAGCGATTTAAGAGAGATTATTAATCCCGAGATTCGGCAGTAAAATTAGTACATACAAATTTACATTTTAGCAGGTTTAATTTTTTACTTTTTCTGCTTGGATCCAAGCGTTCATCTTTTGCTCGAACACATCTAGCGGAAGACAGCCGTCAATCAAAACAGCATCGTGAAAAGCAGCAATGTTAAACTTGGAGCCAAGCTGTTTTTCAGCGCGCGCGCGCACTTCGCGAATTTTCATCTGCCCAATTTTATAACCGAGGGCTTGTCCAGGAATAGCCATATAGCGCTCAATCTCTGTGGTGATGTCTGCTTCGCTCTCTGCTTCGTTTTCGAGCGATATTTGAATGGCTTCTTCACGCGTCATGCCTTTCCAATGCATGCCCACATCAACCACCAAACGCAGGGCACGATGCATTTCTTCGCTCAGGCAACCGAAGTATTGATACGGATCGGTGTACAGGCCAAGCTCTTTGCCCAAAGATTCGGTATACAAAGCCCAACCCTCTCCATAAGCGCCGTACCAACCGAAGCGTCGAAACTTAGGGAGCGCCTCGTTTTCTTGCTGAATAGATGTTTGGTAATGATGACCCGGAATCGCTTCGTGCAAAAAGAGCTCCTCCATCCCAACCACATTGACTTTGGTTGGATCGGGAACAGGCACGAAGAAAATACCAGGACGAGAACCATCGGGTGCACTTTGATTGTATTCGGCACTGGCTGAAGCTTCGCGAAATTTTTCTGTTTGGCGTACTTCAAAACGCGCTTTAGGAACCAAGTTAAAAAGTTTCTTGAGTTGAGGCTGCATACGACCCTCGATGGCACGATACGCAGCGATCACAGCCGTATCCTTGGTGAATGGGCGAAACTTTGGATCTTCGTGAATATATTTAAAAAAAGCCTTCAGGTCGCCTTTGAATCCAACTTGATTTTTTACCTGTTCCATCTCGCTATGAATGCGCTTCACCTCGTTTTGCCCAATCTCAAAAATTTGGTCTGGCGTTAAATCCGTTGTAGTCCAAAAGCGCGCTTGATATTGATAATACGCTTTACCACCAGGTACCTCCGATATGCCAGCCGATTTTCGACAAGCCGGTGCATATTCAGTACTGATAAAATCATGCAAGCGACGATAGGCCGGCACAACTTCGTTCATAATAGCCAATTTGTAAGCTTCGGTGAGTCGCGTCTTTGTAGCTGCAGGAATGCTGTCGGGCAGCTTGGTGATGGGTTGATAAAAAACCGATGCTTCCGGTGTTTCTACGAGCATGGCTTTGAGCTGAGGTAGCACACGCTCCATCAAGATACGCGGCGGTACGATGCCTTGCGCCATGCCGCGTTTCATGTTTGCGATAGCCGTGTCGGTCCAAATCGAATAGCTGTGTATTCGACCTAAGAAATCATCGTACTCTTTGACCGAATGAAAAGGTTGATTGTTGCCCCCCGAGCCCAGCAAAGCGAACGTTAGCGGCATACCCCAAAACTGGTTTATAGGCATCAGGTTGTCGTGAAAACCGAGCCCTTCTATTTGCATGGCCATCTCGCGCTTGAAAACCTTGAAGCTCAGCATAGACTGATTATCTAAAGCCGTTGTGTCGATTGCATCCAAATCCATCAGATAGCGCGTATAAAAACGTTTCAGGGTATCGCGGTAACTATCGGCGATATCGCAAGGCAGTTTATCGTTGTAACGATTATCGGCGATTGCCGTAGCTTCGAGTGGATAATAGACCAAGCGCTCTTCGTAATATCTATTGAGAAGGGTGTCTAGTTGAGCCTTGGGAACGACTCCTTGCGTCTTCGGTTTACAAGCAGCGGCAAAAAGGGAGCAAACGCAAAAAAAGAGTAAAAAATGTCTCATGAATTTGGGTTTAATTGTAGGGTGTAAGTTAGCAAATATTGCCTTACCCATTTAATGTGTATTGACATTAGAATAGTTCAGTCATTAATTGTAAATTCACATATAATCGGTTAACCCATTTTTTATTTTCAATATACGCCTTTTCAATAGCCAATAAGAGCAGTTGTGAACATCCTAAAAGTCATGCGAAAGCCCTTGCTAATGCTATTCATTTTAGGATGGCTTTCAACTTTATTTCCACTTTATTCAATTGCTATTAATGCTTTTGAAAAAGCGCTACAAGCGCAGCCATACAGAAACCTCGAAGGACTTTCTCAAGGCTTTGTACGCTGCCTTTTGCAAGATCAAGAAGGATATATCTGGATAGGTACGAAAGACGGACTCAATCGCTACGATGGCAACGAAGTGCGTGTATTCAGAGGCGATTTCAGTGACTCCACCTCGATCAAGGACAATTATATTTTAAAGTTGGAGGAAGATCCAAGAGGTTTTCTGTGGGGATTTACGAACAACAGCCAAGTGTTTTATTTTGACAAAAAAACAGAGCGCTTCCAAACTATCAATCTACCCAGGCGTAATCCAGTACTTATCCAAATCCAGTGTCGCGAGAATCTGCTCTTGGTGACCTATTTAGGAAAGGAGGTACTCTATGACATTGCGAATCCCAAAAAACCAGAACCAATTTTCGACAAAACTCAAACAGATAGTTCACAAGTAAGTAGTGCGCAGCTTAATTTTACTTTGATGCCGACGGCTCAATGTCACTTACAAAATAAAGATAGCCTTTGGATTTTTAGCGAGGAAGGCTTGAATTTGTTTTATCGAAAATCGACAGGCAACTGGTTAGAACATCGATTTGGCAAAATACTAACCATAGAACCAGGCACTGATATATTAAGGTATACTCTGCAAGCCGTTCCGCAGAAAAACACATTGGTGATCGGCGATGATCATAAAATATACCTGTTTGATTACAAAAAAGAGCAGCTTAAAGAATGCCCTGAATCAGGCTATAAACTTTCCGGCCCAACGAATTTTCAGCACCAAGTAGCTATACTAACAAGTTCAATTCAACGCACTTCCATTTTTGATTTCACAACATTTACGAAACAATCATATATTACCCCTAATGCCTATTCGGCTTTGCTTGACAGAAGCGGGGTTTTATGGATAGGCACCCCTGGCAGGGGTATGTATTGCATAGATAAAAGGCAAGCTAGCTTCCGAAACTACGGCTCTTTGAAATTCAATTTTAACCGCAATAGGGAGGGCTATTTCGATGCGATTCGGGATACTTTTAGTATGCAGTCTGGCAAAGAAGAAGCAGTTACTTCAATGCCACCCGATATGCTTTTCAATGCACAACGTTTATCGCATAGCAGCCAAAAGCATTTTTGGTTTTATTCAACGATTTTAAATTCTTTAAATTCAGCTAAAACAGGCTTAACAAAGAACCAACTGGCAAATATAAAAGCGCTTGATAAGCAGCATGCATTCCCTCCTAGTGTGAACCAATACTGCCTTTTTGATGCTAACGACAAAACAAGCCTAACCTTGCAATTTCTAAACGTATCATCCAATCAAATCGATCATATTACGAGCGTTCATATCGATAATACGAGTGAGTATCCTTTTGTTTCTGATATCTATGAAACGGCAAAAAAACAGATTTGGATGACAAGCATTCACGGTTTGTTATGCTACAACTACCCCAATCGAACTTGGCAAAAATGGCCTTTTCGAATTAACTCTAAAAACAGTCCAAGTGCAGAAATCCTATTTGCCCTCTGCCCCGACCCTAAATATCCCGACAGTATCTTATGGATAGGCACCAACGGGGGTGGACTCAATAAATTCACAATCGCCAAAGGCACATTTGAATACTACAACACCAGTAATGGTTTACCCAACAATGTCATCTATGGCATCTTGCCCGACGCCCTCAACAACCTCTGGATTTCTACAAACAGAGGCATCTCTTGTTTGAGATTCACGAAAGAAGATAGAAGCACCTTTTCCGTCTCCAGTTTTTCGAGCCGCAACGGATTGATTAACGATGAGTTCAACCGCTATAATTATTTGCGCACGGGCGATGACGAAATGCTTTTTGCTGGTGTTGCTGGATTTTGCAGTTTTAAACCATCGCAGCTGTTAAATTCAGGCATGGATTTTCCGGTGGTTCTCACTGGTCTATCTTTGTTCAATAACCCATTCGATTTCCATAGCGACACAAGTGTGATGAACGCTCCGATACAGTATGCAAAAAGCATCACGCTTGCTTTTTCGCAAAACATGATCACGCTAGAATTTTCTAAATTGGATTATTCCAAGGTCGTTAACACGTCCTATCAATACCTGCTCGAGGGTTTCAACTTGGACTGGATTGACACCAAAGGCAACAATACAGCCACCTTCACCAATCTAGACCCGGGCACCTATACCTTTCGAGTTCGCGCTTCCATAAATGAGGGCGAATGGAGTAAGAAGGAGGCCTCCATCGTCATACACATTCTTCCTCCATGGTGGGCCACATGGTGGTTCAGGCTCTTGATGGGCGGATTGATTTCCGGTGCTTTATACGGCTTGTATTTCTTTCGTTTGCGGCAGCTGCAGGCATTAGACAAGCTTCGGCAATCCATCGCCCACGATTTACACGACGAGGTGGGTAGCACCATGAGTAGCATCCATATCGCTAGCCGCATGGTGCAAAGCAGTTCAGAAATTCGTTCTGCTACTACCCGCGGACTGATTGATCAAATCAGTAAAAACAGCCAGCAAAGTTTAGAATCGATGAACGATATCGTTTGGACACTCAATGCAAAATATAGTCGATTCGAAGACATCAGCAACCGCATGAGAATGTATTCTGTGGAAACACTCGAGCCACTTGGATGCAACTTTCATTTTAAAATTAGTCAAGCAGCAGAAGAAATAAAACTTAACATCGACGAACGGAAAAACCTGTATCTTTTTTTCAAGGAATCTATAAATAATGTAGCCAAATATTCCGAGGCAACAAACTGCAAGGCCACTATCGAACTCTTACCGGGTAAAATCATTGCTCTTACCATTCAAGACGATGGCATTGGGTTTAACACATCCACGCCAAGCATAGATACCAAGAAAGGTGGGCTTGGCTTGCAATCGATGCGAAGCCGCGCTGATGCACTAAAAGGAGAGTTCCGCATTAAATCTGATCCAAATCAAGGAACAACGATCTCTCTTCATTTTAAACACCAAAATATTTACTAGAATTAGTCAATAATAAAACAGTTTCATTTACGAACTTTGTAGTATGAGTGTAATCAAAGTAACTGTTTACGAAGACAATCAGTCCCTGCGGGAATTGATTAAACTATTGATTGAGGCTGATAATAAATTCGCTTGCGTTGGCGTTTTTGAAGATGCACAAAAGATTGTTGAACAAACCCAAGAGCTAGCACCCGACTTAGTTTTAATGGACTTTGACATGCCCAATGTAAATGGATTAGAAGGCATCAAACTTTTGAAGGCGCATTGTCCGGAGGTTAGAATTTTGATGCAAACGATTTTTGAAGACGACGATAAGATTTTCAATTCCTTACAAGCAGGTGCTGATGGTTACATTTTAAAGAAGACCTTGTTTAACAAGCTTCTTGAATCCATTCGTGATGTGATGGATGGTGGTTTGGTTATGACCCCTTCGATTGCACGGCAAGCTTTGCGGATGAACGATCAAAAAAGAAGTGCGACCAATGAAGAATTTGCATTGAATGAACGTGAATTGGAGATGCTGCAGATGCTAGTAAAAGGATACAGCTACAAAATGATTGCGTCCGAAGTAAATCTATCCTACCCCAGCGTGAATTATCACATCAAAGCCATTTACCGCAAGATGAAGGTTAATTCAGGATTGGAGGCAGTCAAAAAAGCAACCGATACAAAGTTGTTTTAAGCGAAGCAAATAAAAGTTAAGCACCGCTTACACGGCATTGGAAAAGATTTTCTGATTTTAGATGCTAAACCATTTACGAAGTAGTAATTGAATGCCCTGCTGGCTTTAAGTACCATCGTCATGCTATAAGCACATGGCGGCAGCACTGCCAGCCGATTGTGCAAGAATCGCATGAAGTTGGATAAACCCTCGGCCGTGCTGTGAGCTGCTGAAGCAATTTCGGCTCTTCCAACATCGCTCCAAGCGCACGACTAATAGTAGTCATTGGGCTTTTTAATTAAAAAAAAAGCACGAGACAATGACCCGTGCTTTTCTTATTAATACTAAAAATCGCTTACCAAACTTTCACGCGATCTGTTTCGCTGCGAAACATCTTATCGCCTTCTTTTACGCCAAATGCCTTGTAGAAATCGGGCATATTGGTTGGAGGGGCAACAGCGCGAATGTCACCTGGAGAATGCGGATTGGTCAACACTTGTTGACGCAATGCCTCCGGACGGAATTTAGAACGCCATACCTGCGCCCAGCCAACAAAGAAGCGCTGCTCAGGTGTAAGTCCATCAATAACAAGTCCAGCCGTATTATTCACCTTAAGCGATTTTTGGAAGGCAAGGAAGGACATGGTTAGACCACCTAAATCGGCGATATTTTCGCCCAAGGTAAGCTCGCCATTCACGCTCAAATCGTCAAACACTTTGATGTCATTAAACTGCTTCACCATCTTTGCTGTCTTTGCATTGAAGCGCTCGCGATCTTGCTCGGTCCACCAGTCTTTTAAGTTACCAGTTGCATCAAACTTGCTGCCTTGATCATCAAATCCGTGTGTGATCTCGTGTCCGATTACTGCACCAATACCGCCGTAGTTAACAGCATCATCGGCCTCCGGATTAAAGAATGGGGGCTGCATGATGGCTGCAGGGAAAACGATCTCGTTCATTAATGGGTTGTAATACGCATTCACCGTTTGTGGCGACATGCCCCACTCGTTGCGATCGATTGGTTGACCAAGCTTTACTATATTAAGCAGGAATTCATAGTGCTGCGCGTTGTAGTAATTTTGAAAGAACGACTCGCGGCTGATATTCAGTGTGGTATAATCTTTCCATTTATCAGGATATCCTAACTTCAGGGTGAACGAGCCAAGCTTCTCTAGCGCGCGCGTTTTTGTAGAATCACCCATCCAATCCAATTGCTGGATACGCTCTCTATAAACCACCATCAAATTATCCACCATCGCTTTAACACGTGCTTTGGATGCAGGACTAAAGGCCTTGGCAACATACAATTGACCAACGGCCTCTCCCAATGCACCATTGGTAGAACCGATCATTCGCTTCCAACGTGGACGCATCACTTTTGTACCTTCTAAAACAGTTCCATAAAAAGAGAAGTTCTGTTTTTCAAAGGCCGAGCTCAACTTGTCAGCCGACTCATTAAGCAGGCTCCAGGTAAGGTATAATTTCCAATCCTCCAAGCTCTGTGCAGTAGCCAATCCGTTTAGATTTTTAAAAAAATCGGGCTGACAAACGATAATGTTCGTTTGCGCCTTCAAACCAAGGCTGGTGAAATACAGATCCCACTTTAGAACAGGG
>CANFOZ010000015.1 GCA_947448795.1 Bacteroidota bacterium | reverse complement strand
TTCAGGGGCATCCAACAGCAGTTATGTGGATGGGCCGATTGCAGCCTCTTTTAGTGCAACTCCAACAATTACATTTCCTACCGGTAAAGGTGGCTATTATCGTCCGATTGCACTAGTCGGAGTTGGGGGTAGCGGTACATCCACTTTTACTGGAGAATATTTCAACACAGGCCCTAATCAAGCCTCACCGGTTATGTCCGAAACAAGCGTGGGAACAGGTATACACCATGTTTCAGCTATTGAATATTGGAAGTTAGCCAGAACGGGCACCGGCAGCCGAACAGCGCGCATCAACATCGGTTGGGCTGCTCCCCCATACAATGCCGCAGATCTCACCCTCTTAAATGCGATGCGTTTGGCAAGCTGGGATGGCACTGCCTGGCAGAACGTTACCGGTACGATTAGTTCAGGCAGCATCACAACCAGCGCAGCACCTACTAACTACATCGCCTTCACCCTGGCATCCAGCACCACAGACAATCCACTACCAATAACGCTTGTTGAGTTCATAGGTAAACCAATGCCAATCGGGAATGTATTAAATTGGACCAGCTCGTCAGAAAAGAACAACGATCACTTCAGTGTGGAGCGTTCGCAAGACATGCAACATTTCGAAGCAATCGGCGAAGTGAAAGGAAACGGCAGCACAGAGGCAATAAGTCATTACAACTTCACTGACAAGCAGCCTTTATCCGGCATCAATTACTACCGCTTGCGTCAGTTTGATTTTGATGGCAGTAATGCATTGAGTAACATTATAGCACTAGATGCAAAGAGTGCAGTTAAAACCTACACACTAGCCAATGATGCTGCAAACCAACAACTGCTGCTGCGACTGCAAGCCAGCGAATCCATTGGTGAGGTGACCATCATCGATCTACTAGGCAGAAAACGAATGAGCCAAATACTAGCGGCGGGCCAAGAAGAATGCGGCATCTCCTGCAGCCAACTGGAACACGGAGTTTACTTCCTGCTGATCCAACACGACGGCGAAACCCAAGTACAAAAATTCTTTTACTGATTCTGTTCTTCCAACACAATCACGCGTTGGTCAAAGGACTTGATTGCCTGCAATACATCCGCTAAAAAAGCAGGGCCCTGTTTCAAATAAAAAGGAATGAAATTTTCGCTTCGTTCCTGCATAACGCCATTCGGAAACAATTTTTCACGCAAGGTTCTAACCTGCTCAACAGTCAATTCCTGTTTTTTCTTCTGCGCTTTAATCAACTTCTCCTGCAGGTTATTCAGCGCATTCGTCACTTTCTTATGCTCCCCTTCCACTGCAGCTTTGAGCGTTGGGTCAACGGCTTTAACACGCTCAGCAAGACGATTAAAAAGCAAATCCATTGCCTTTTGATCATCGGCGACATCCGGAAAATCGGATTGCGCTTTTAAATATTGTTTTACGATTGCATCTGCGTCTTTGAAAAAATCAAGCGACGTCAAGTCCAGCTTCTTTATCTTCTTTCCTGCATTCGCATCTACACACAACAACGATTGACGCAACATCAAAACGGGCATCGTTAATCCATGTGCTACAAAGAGCGAATTCAACTGCAACCAATAAGCTAGTTCGCCTGGACCACCGATGTAGGCGAGGTTTGGTAGAATAGTTTCTTGATAAAGTGGACGCATCAACACATTCGGGCTGAAGCGTTCGGGATGTATTTTTAATTCATCCAACAAGGCATCCTTCGTAAATGAAAGTGCAGAGCCTTTAACTAAAAAAACTTCGCCTTGCTGCTCGATGCGGCCACGGTGCTCGGTTGTAAGATAAAAGAGATTAATAGGACGCGGATTCACTTGCGCTTTATATCCCTGCTGCAACAAAGCAGCATTGGTTTTCCCAACCATCTGCTCGGCAATACCTTCAAGCAATTCGCGCTGCATTGCAGGAGCAAAAAGCTGTTTAAGTCGCGCGTCGTCGGCATCCAGCACAAGCAATCCTGTATCACCAAAAAGGGCATGCACTAAAAAGGCAGTGGCCTGTGCCAAGGTTTTCTTTCCGTCGTAGGCCTGCTGCACGATTGCAAATAAATCACGACCATCGGCACCGAGCATGCTGCGCAACTCTTCTAGCAAGCTTTGCATGGATGCGGTGGATAATCGACCAACCGGAGGCGTTTGTTCATCGCTGAATGGCTTGGCCCAGCGGATTGTTTTACCAAAGACCTGCGCATGATCGATTTCCGCGAAATCATGATCTTCGGAAGCGATCCAAAAAACGGGTACAAAGTGCTGCTCTGGGAACTCCTTTATAAGCTCATTCGCGAGCACAATAGTGGAACAGATTTTATAAATAAAATACAAGGGCCCTGTGAATAAGCAAGCCTGATGACCGGTACAAACAGTGAAGGTGTCCTTGCTTTGCAAACTTGCAAGCTGCTTGTTCAATAGCGGGGATTCAACACCAATCGCACGATATTGCTCGGTGATGACTGTCGCAAGCAAGTCGCGATCGATCGACTGCTGCTTTTTTTGTTTTATTAATTCAGCAAAAGATGAAAGTGCCGGTTTGTAAACAAAGAATTCGCGCAGCTTGGGATCGTCTCTTAGATAATCGAGCATCATCGTCCCATACAAGCCCGACTGCTCGGCATCAATGAAGCGCTGATTGTACATCATGATTATTTTCGGCCTTGCAGGATATCGGTGTAAAGCTGCTCGTATAGCGGAAGGATTGCATGAATATCAAACTTACGAGCCTGCTTCAACGCATTCGCTTTGAATTCGGCCAAACGCTTCTCGTCGGAAAGGATATAGATCGCGTTCTTGGCCATGTCGTCGCAATCGCCAACATTGCTTAGGAAGCCGGTTTTGCCATGTATATTCACTTCAGGCGATCCGCCGGTGTTGGTTGAGATAACAGGCACTTGGCAGGCCATGGCTTCCAATGATGCGAGCCCAAAGCTTTCTGTTTCGGAGGTAAGCAGGAACAGGTCGCTAACGGAGAGAATCTCCTCCACCGCCTCGAGTTTTCCAAGAAATCGAATATCTTCCGACATACCGCTTTCGTGAGCCATTTTTTCCAAGGTGCTACGATCTGGACCATCGCCAATCAAAAGCATTTTGGAAGGGATCTTTTCATGAATTTTTTTAAACACGTGCAGCACATCCTCCACCCTTTTCACCTTTCTAAAATTCGAGGTATGCACGATAAGTTTTTCACCATTAGGGGCGATGGCCTTGCGGAAATGCTCCTTGGTCTTTTTTGAAAAACGATGCAGGTCGATAAAATTCGGAATCACGTCGATCTGTTTCGTGATGCTGAAATTGCGGTACGTTTCTTCTTTCAAACTCTCTGAAACAGCAGTGATACCGTCACTTTGGTTGATTGCGAAGGTAACAACAGGTAAATAGCTCGCATCCTTACCAACGAGGGTTATATCCGTGCCGTGCAAGGTGGTGATGACTTTTATTTTATGCCCCGATGCAGCTAAGATCTGCTTTGCCATGTATGCGGTAGAAGCATGTGGAATGGCATAATGCACATGAAAGAGATCGAGTTTTTTATCGATGGCCACGGAAACCATTTTACTAGTTAAAGCGGTTTCATAGGGAAGGAAATCAAACAGCGGATAATCGGCCAAACTCACTTCGTGAAAAGTGATGTTTTCCGAAAACGAATCCAATCGGAAAGGCTGGCGGTATGCCACGAAGTGAATCTCATGCCCTTTCTCAGCCAAGGCCTTACCTAGCTCAGTAGCGATTACGCCAGAGCCACCAAAAGTCGGATAACAGACGATTCCTATTTTCATACATCTAGATTGAATGCAAAGTTACGCTTTCGCAACGAGCTTTTTTGATGTGTTTTTTATCATCCACATCCAAAGCAATGCGAGCAGGGATAATACAGCAGAGCAAGAAAGTGCAACGGTTGGCGAAAAAGAAACCCATAGCCAGCCTGTGAGTGAGCTGGCAAGCAATGCCGCGAGTCCGTTTATCCCGGCAAAGAAACCCAAGGATGTAGCCATTTCTTCTTTACCAACTAACTTGGATATCCAGGCCTTCGCCATGCCTTCGCTGCATGCAGCAAAGAGTCCGTAAACGAGCAAGAGAGGCAGCAAGAGCATCGGATCGTTTGCGAAAGCAAAACCAGCATACACGATGATAAAACAAAGCAGGCCTAGGATGTTAACGAAGGCCATCCCGCGACGGTCTGCCAACTTCCCAACAGGGTAAGACAAAGCCGCATAGGTTAAGTTGTAAAGCACATACAATCCTATCAAACCCGAATCGCTCCAACCCATGCTTTTAGCGCGCATCAACAGAAAAAGATCGCTGCTGTTTGCCAAGGCAAAAACAAGCAGGCCAAGGAATACTTTTTTCAACAATGGACTTACCGCTCTCCAATAAGCAACATAGGTAAACACCGGTTTTTCTTGACGCACAATCGGCGTGGACGGGGGCTCGGCAATCAGCCACGTTAACAACACCGATATACATGCTGGAGCTAAAGCAACCGTGAATACAAGTGTGTAATTACCAGGGTAATACCAGAGACAAAGCATCGCCATCAAAGGACCAATACTTGCACCGACGGTATCCATTGCGCGATGAAATCCGAAGACCGTGCCGCGGTGCTCAACTTTTGACTCGGCCACCAAGACAGCATCGCGTGGTGCACTGCGAATGCCCTTTCCGAATCGGTCGGCAGAGCGTGAAAGAAAAATCAAGAGCGGCATTTTACCGAGCAAAAGCATCCCTTTACCTAAGGCGCTGAGCAAATATCCAATGCGTACGAAGGGCATCCGTTTGCCAGAGGCATCAGACCAAAATCCGAAATACCCTTTAGACCAACTCACGATCGCTTCGGCGAGTCCTTCAAGCAAACCAATACCCAGTGCCGTAAAACCGATTGTCTGCAAATACGCGGGCATAACGGGGTAGAGCATCTCGCTCGAGATGTCGGTGAATAGGCTAACCCAGGAGACTAGCCAGACGGTACGTGTGATAAGAACCGACTTGCGGCTCATGTTATTTACTTAATGCACGAATGACTTTACCGCTGGTTCCATTGGGTGTGGAAATGCCCAATCGATTCGCTACTGTTGGCGCAATGTCTACTATTTCAACGCGCTCGGAGGTGTCGCCATGCGGGATGCCCGCTCCAAAAAACAAAAGCGGCACATGCGTATCGTAATCGTAACCAGAGCCATGTGTAGTGCCTGTTTTAGCAAACTCTACCCAACCCGGATTATACACCACGGCCAAATCGCCGGAGCGCGCTAAATACAAGCCTTTGTATACACAGTTTACCAGTGAACCCGCTTCAGATGGTTGAAGCGTTTGGGTATCCAACACACGAGCAACACCCTTCATAGTAAGCATGTATTCACTGATAGATGCTTTGACATCGCTTAGCGAAAGATCGCGATCGGCAAGGGCTTGATGATTTAAATACACCTGCTGACTATTGTATGTAATTACCAGGCTATCGCCGTATTGCTTGAGGCAATATTTTTTCAAAGAATCGCACATCAGACTATCGTTTTCAACCCCGGCGCTAATCTTGTTGGCCATTAGATAAGAAGGGTTCAGCATTGCGCCATGGTCGGCAGTGAGAAACAGCAGGTACTCGCCTTTGCCTACTTCTTTATCAAGCGTGTTGAGCAGTATTTCGAGATCGCGATCGAGGCGCAAATAGGTGTCTTCCACTTCCACAGAAAGAGGTCCGTAAGCATGGCCTACATAATCGGTTGAGGAGAAGCTGATAGATAAAAAATCAGTAACATCATCTTTACCTAAATCCTCCTTCCGTATGGCTTCTATAGCAAGTTCTCGTGTGAGCGTGTTGCCATAAGGCGTGGTGCGGAGGATGGCGAAATTGCCGTTCGTCTTGGCTAAGTCAGCTATTTTATGAGGAAAAACGGGCTTCGTCTCGCCTTTAAAAAGGGTTTCATAGCTATTATCATCGGCAATTGATTCGCTGTATTGATTGATCGGCAGCAAGGTTTTCCAATCCTCCTTCAAATATTTTAAAGCTGTGCTGTCTTTATTGAATTCCTGCAACCACTTCGGCAGTTCAGGCATGTAATAACTGCTTGATACCCAAGCCCCCGTAAGGTCGTCGAACCAGTAAGCAGCATTGGCGGTATGGCCTGCTGGCAGGATGGCTCCGCGATCCTTCAGGGCGATGCCTATCGATTTGGAATGCATCTGACTTGCCATACGAAGCTCGTCGGCAAGGGTTGTCGACTGCAGATTACGTGGCGACATCATGCCGGCTTTGCTTGGACTGCCGATCGTTTTTTCATTGCGGTCTTCGGCACAATAAACAAAGCGTTTATCGGCACGCGAATACCACGTGTTACTTACGATACCATGAACCGCTGGAGTGGTTCCTGTAAAGATGGAAGCATGGCCCGGACCGGTATAGGTTGGGACATAATTATAATGCGTGTTGGAGCAAAGATACCCCTCATTCACCAAGCGCTTAAATCCGCCGGCGGTCCACTTCGACCAGTAGCGATCGATGTAATCAGCCCGCATCTGATCGACCACGATTCCAACCAAGAGCTTTGGCTTCGGGCTAATGGGCTGTGCAGTTGATTGCTTGCAAAAAAAGACAAGCAGGAATACTAAATGGATTAGCAAGCTGACATTTATTTTTCGTTTCATGTTATAGTTGTTTAGCACAATAAATACCAAGTGCAATACCGAGAAGACAAAGAAAAAGATTAAGTGATACAGAAGCGATCGCGAATAACCACTGGCCTTCCTTCATTAAGTTGAAGGTTTCCATACTAAAGGTAGAGAATGTGCTAAAACCGCCGCAAAAACCGATAGCTATAAGGGAACGCGACCAGTTCATCTGTACTCGTGTTTCTGCCAAACCAAAGGTAAATCCAAGGATGATACAACTCAAGACATTAACCACGAGCGTACCAAATGGAAAGGCTACACCAAACAGCAGCAGGGTAAGTCGCCCCAAGCCATAACGAGCTATACTACCAAAGCCACCTCCAATAAAAACAGCGAATACATTAAACATAATCGCGGGCAGATTTGGTTTGTGAAATTAAAGATGGATCACCTCGCCGTAGGCAGCAGCTGTTGCTTCCATAACGGCCTCGCTCATCGTTGGATGCGGATGTATCGCTTTGAGAAGTTCATGTCCAGTGGCCTCCAGTTTACGAGCAACCACAATCTCAGCAATCATCTCGGTGACATTGGCTCCTATCATGTGACAGCCAAGTATCTCGCCGTATTTTGCATCGAAGATAATCTTAACAAAACCGTCTTTGTTACCACCCGCACTCGCTTTACCTGATGCAGTAAAAGGAAACTTACCGATCTTAAGCTCATACCCTTTTTCGCGGGCTTGTTTTTCTGTATAACCAACAGACGCAATCTCCGGCAAGCAATACGTGCAGCCTGGGATGTTATTGTAATTGATGGGCTCCACGTGATGTCCAGCCATGTGCTCAACGCACAGGATACCTTCTGCACTAGCTACATGCGCAAGTGCTTGACCAGGAACACAGTCGCCAATGGCATGTACTCCTGGAATGTTTGTTTGGTAAAATTCGTTGACGAGTATTTTGCCCTTGTCAGTGATTACACCAACATCTTCAAGTCCAATATTTTCGAGGTTGGAAGCAATACCCACAGAGCTTAACACCACATCGCACTCGATGGTTTCAACACCGCTGGCGGTTTTGATTTTCACCTTGCAACCAGCACCTGCAGTATCAACACGCTCAACAACAGATTCGGTCATCACATTAATGCCAGCCTTGCGAAAAGCACGACCGAGGGCTTGCGAAACATCTTCATCTTCAACAGGGACAAGGTTAGGCAACACCTCAACAATAGTTACTTTGGTACCCATTGCGTTGTAAAAATAAGCGAACTCGGAGCCGATAGCACCAGAGCCGATAATCACCATGGACTTCGGTTGTTGCGGCAAGGTCATCGCTTCGCGATAGCCAACGATTTTCTTGCCATCTATTTTAAGGTGCGGCAACTCGCGTGAACGAGCACCCACGGCCAAGATTATGTTTTTTGCTTCGTAAACGGTGGCTTTTCCATCGGCGGTCACTTCAACCTTCTTGCCCGCTTTAAGCTTCCCACTGCCTTGCAGCACATCTATTTTGTTTTTTTTAATAAGAAATTGAACCCCTTTGCTCATTCCATCAGCAACACCGCGGCTGCGTTTCACAACGGCCGAAAAATCAGCTTCGGCACCTTTCACGCTGATGCCATAATCGGCTGCATGGTTGAGATAATCGAACACCTGCGCCGACTTCAATAGCGCTTTTGTAGGGATGCAACCCCAGTTGAGGCAAACACCACCAAGTTCTGCGCGTTCAACGATAGCGGTTTTCATACCAAGTTGGGAAGCACGAATTGCAGCTACATAGCCACCCGGGCCGCTGCCGATTACAATCAGGTCGTAGGTCATAATAGTTAATGTATGAGAATGAGCGTGAGAAACAGAATGAATTTCGGGGCGAAGATAGTAAAAAGGAAAGAAAGGGAATGAGAAAGGCAGCGGTTAAAGCTGCAAGGTAGTGCGACTTAATTATGAGACAAAAATTTAACGCGCATCAATACCTTGGATCCGTTTTACAGGCAAGATTGGATCTGTATTTTGCTAGTTATTAGGCAAAAAAAAAGCCGCGATTGCTCGCGGCTTTTAACAATTCAAAAGAATTAGTGCTGTGTTGCTGTAAAATCGCGTACAGTGCGCACAAAACAGGTGTAATAATTCAAATAATCATAGGTGTTGCCATTGGAAAAATTATGCGTCCAAACATGGGCAGAGGAGCCAGGAGTGGAAGACCAATACCAATTGGTTGAGCCAGGAGCTGTATTGATTAATGCTTTATTTGTTTTAAAAGTAGCCAACTCTGCTTTGGTAGGTAGGCGCCAAGCTGAATAGGTAATTGTATAATCACCTACAACTGTTGCAGGAGAAACGGCTGGATAGGTGCTTTTGTGATTTGCAGGAGTGTTCAAGGTAGTTGCATTGCTCGCATTGGTATAATTCATTTTACCAACTACATGTGCCACTTCAATATCGCTTGAATCTATGATGAGACCGGTGTAATTATTTCCTGTTTTGGTAACGCTTAAAATTTTACCTCCACCAAAACTCCAACCAACCGGTGGGTTCGAATTGGCTGCTGGGCCTGTTAGACCAAAAGGATTAGATTCTGCAAAAGCCAATTTAAATGCGCCAAAAACACAGACTATTGCTGCTACTATTAATGCTATTTTTTTCATGAGTATTTGTTTTTTAATTTGAGAACAAAGATACTTATCCTTTTTAGAAATAAAAACACAATTACTAGAATTAGTCATCCCTGAAAATTCAAGAAAAAAAAATACTGGTTGTCTTATCGGACAAACGAAATTCTCGACAAAATGCGTTCGTCAAATCAAAAAAAGCAACAAAAAAGCTTTTTAACGCATTATACTACCCTTTTTATAATCCGCAGGTTGTGCGAATACTTCTGGGTGTCGATGTTAAAGATGCCTTGGTGGTCGAGCTTGTCGATGCGCACCTTACCGGATGCATGGATAATATGTCCATCAGCAAGAATTATGCCTGTATGGGTGATATTACCGTCTTGGTTGTCAAAGAAAGCAAGGTCGCCAGGCGCCGCCTCTTGCAAAAGATTAAGGGTGATACCTTGCGCCGCTTGTTGCCGAGCATCGCGCCATAGCTTAACACCAGCAAGCTTGTAAGCCATTTGTGTGAGCCCCGAACAGTCGATACCAAAAGGACTGCGGCCGCCCCACAAATAGGGCGCATTTACATACATCATCGCATTTTCGACGATCACTTTTTTAGCATATTCCTTGCTGCAGTTACGCACCTTTCCATCGATAGTCCAGTTGTCGACAGCCATCTTAAAATTTCCGGCTACATAATACGGCAAAACGCTACCCAATACCAAAGATTGACGCTGCGCACCACATGCCGCCACCTGCACAAGCTCTAACGATAATAGAGAAGCTGTTGTTTGCAGCTTTTTAAAATCGTCAAGCGATAAGGTGCGGCATTGTTTTGAATCAATCCATCCTTCGTAATCGTCGAATACCGTTCTTATTTTAGTCCAAGGATGCTTCACCGACAACACCTCCACTTGCTCGCCATAAAGCAGCTGGGTCACCATTTCGCTGCGGTCGGAATTCTCCTTGCGAACGGGTACCAGGCTATGATCGATGATGGCGTACATACGTTTCTATGGTGATATTAAACTTTTTCGATCACGATTGCACTTGCGCCACCACCACCGTTGCAGATGCCGGCCGCACCTATCGATGCACCTTTTTTGTTTAGGACATTGATGAGCGTGACAAGAATACGAGCCCCAGAGTTACCCAGCGGATGGCCCAGCGCAACAGCGCCACCAAAGACATTCACCTTTGCAGCATCGAGGTTAAGGAGTTGATTATTTGCAAGTGATACCACTGCGAAAGCCTCGTTGATTTCGAAAAAATCCACATCGCTAACTTTTTTACCTGCTCTTTCCAAAGCCATCGGGATCGCTTTAGCTGGTGCGGTGGTAAACCATTCCGGTGCTTGCTGTGCATCCGCGAAACCGATTATTTTTGCCAGCGGTTTGAGGCCGAGTTCTTTCATTTTTTTACCAGAAACAAGCACCAGTGCGGAAGCACCGTCGTTGAGTGAAGACGCATTGGCAGCAGTAACGGTGCCTGCTTTATCAAATACAGGTTTCAATCCAGGAATTTTATCAAACTTCACTTTTGAAAATTCCTCATCGTCTGTAACGAAGATAGAATCTTTGCCACGCTGCGGAATCTCGACAGCAGCTATCTCATCTTTGAACGAACCTTCACCATGAGCGACAGCCGTCTTTTTATAGGAATCGATTGCAAAAGCATCCTGTGCCTCGCGGGTGATGTTCATCTCTTTTGCGCAGAGCTCTGCGGCATTGCCCATGTGATAATCTTTATAAACATCCCACAAACCGTCTTTGATGATTCCGTCGGTAAGTGATCCGTGGCCGAGTTTGTATCCATTGCGCGCCTTGTCTAAGTAATACGGCACATTGCTCATGCTTTCCATACCACCGGCAATAGCCACATCGATGTTGCCGAGCATGATTGATTGGGCGGCAAGCATCACTGCTTTCATACCCGAAGCACACACTTTATTTACTGTAGTACAAGGAATCGTGTTTGGAAGACCTGCAAAAATAGAGGCTTGGTTGGCAGGTGCCTGGCCCAAATTAGCCGAATAGACATTGCCCATAAACACTTCTTGCACTTCTTTTGCGTCGATGCCTGCGCGTTTAACAGCCTCGCGGATAGCTATGGCGCCAAGTTGAGTAGCAGTAACAGAGGCAAGAGAACCACCAAAAGAACCAATTGGAGTGCGCGTTGCGGAAACTATATATACGTCGTTCATGATTTTATGTTAAATTAATTATTCGGCAAAATTAGGGATAAATAGGCAAGAATAGAAATTCGGCCCAGGAAGCGGAAAGGGCTTAATAAATCGCATAAAAGAGCCCGATTATTTCTAATTTCGCATAAAATACAATTCAGCATGGCCTTAAATCAATTTATTAACGCGCTCAGCAACAGGCATCACCTGATCATGAAGGTGCTCTTGCTCCTTTCCGCCCTGGTGCTGATATCCATGCTCTTTCCGCACGAACAACAATTCTCCTTCCGTTACAAAGAGGGCAAGGTTTGGAACTACCGATCGTACCGCGCTCCTTTTGATTTCCCAGTCCAAAAAGCGAAGGAAGACCTAGAGGCGGAAGAAGAAACAGTAAGCCGCTCTTCGCCCCTGTGTTTTCATTTGGATGAATCGCTGCTTCAAGTTAAAACCGAACGTCTTAACGACTTACTCGAGAGTAAGGAAGCACTGGCCAGTTTCAATCTGCAAGGACTAAATGCGAATGATAAGAAGGCACTGCATCAAAGAGCCGAGGATTTATTAAGCACCATTTACAACATTGGCATCTTAGCAGAAAATGATGAACCCGCCTGGCGTGCGGCAAATGAAGCGGGCAATGGCTTACTGATTATTCGCGAAAACGGCACCGAGGCATTGCGAGGCATGGCCGAGGAGCGCGCCATTGACAAAATTTACTCGCTGGCAGAAGCGAAAAAATACATGGATGAACACCTGCGCGACATTGCCTCTGAGCAGCGTGGCTCCTACCTCGACTTGCTCAGCACACTGCTGCAGAGTAACGCTACCTATGACGATGCACTGACGCGCAAGCTGCTGCAGGAAAACATCGCCGCCATCTCTACCACAGAGGGGTTGTTCCACAAAGACGACCTGGTTATATCCAAGGGCGAAAAAGTGAGCCCAAAATCAAGACGCATTTTAGATTCGGTAAAATACGAATACGACATCCACTACCCTGCTGGCGATCGCTTTGTCTATATCCTGGGCCATATGCTGCTTACCGCTATTGCTTTAACGATGCTGCTGCTTTTCCTTGCCTCTTTTCGCAAGGATGTTTTTGAGGATAACAAGAAAGTCCTTTTTCTGCTGATGCTTATTACCCTTATGATTTTCGGATTCTACTGGATCATGAAAACAGAAAAGCTGAGCATATATCTTATTCCTTTATGCATCGTACCGGTAGTGATTCGAGCCTTCTTTGATACCCGCATGGCCCTCTTCACCCACCTCATCATGATTCTTATCTTGGGCTTCATCGCACAAGACGGGTTCGAGTTTGCTTTCATGCATATCACCGCAGGCATGGTGGCCATCTTTAGTATCGCCAACCTTCGCAATCGTTCGCAGTTTTTCATCACCTCCGCCCTGCTCTTCCTCACCTATGCCTTATCATACATCGCCATACAAATCATGCACGAAGGCGACTTGCACAACATCGACTTCCTTGAACTGCGTTGGTTTGGGGTCAACTCTATGCTTGTACTACTGGCGTATCCCTTCATCTATCTTTCAGAAAAAATCTTCGGCTTCGTATCCGATGTATCGCTTCTAGAGCTCTCCGACTCCAACAGTCCTTTGCTTCGCGAGCTTGCCACGCGCGCTCCGGGCACCTTCCAGCATTCGCTGCAGGTTTCGAACTTGTCGGAGGCGGTGATTTACAAAATCGGTGGCAACACCTTGATGATACGCGCAGCAGCTTTGTATCACGATATCGGTAAAATGGAAATGCCGCTCTACTTTATCGAGAACCAAGGCGGCGCACTAAATCCGCACGACGAACTTTCTTTTGAAGAAAGTGCGAACATGATTATAAGTCACGTGATACGCGGCATCGAGATTGCAAAAAAACACAAGCTACCCGACCAGCTGATCGATTTCATCCGCACGCACCACGGCACTACCCGCGTTCAGTATTTCTACAAATCTTTTTTAAAAAACTTCCCCGACGAGATTGTCGATGAGCAGAAGTTCCGTTACCCCGGACCACTTCCTTACTCCAAAGAAACAGCGGTATTGATGATGGCCGACTCGGTGGAAGCAGCCGCTCGAAGTTTAAAGCAACCCGACGAGGAATCCATTGAAAAGCTGGTTGACCAAGTTATAGATAATAGTATTGCAGAAAAGCAATTTGTTAACTGCAACATCACCTTCCGCGACATTGCCACGGCGAAAAAAATATTTCGCAAGATGCTTGCATCGATCCACCATGTTCGCGTGGAATATCCGAAGTAAGGAATTGCGAAAGTGCTGTTAATTAGCACTGCTTGAATCAGGCCGTTTAGCAAACCGCTCTGCTAGGCTATTGCATGCCATCACAGTGCAAAAAATGGCTAGTCCTGGCACAATAGCTAACCACCAAGATGAAGCAGATTGACGAGCCTCGGCGAGCAATGCGCCCCAGGTGAGCACTTCCGGAGGCACTCCCAATCCTAAAAAGGATAGCCCCGATTCGATGAGTATCGCATTAGCAAAACCAAAGGCCAAGGCAACGAACACCGGCCCCATGGCGTTAGGCAAGGCATGCCGCCACAAGCTGTAGCCGGGAGAAAAACCGAGCGCCTGCGAGGCTTCCATGTAAGGCATACTGCGAATACGAAGCATTTCCGCCCGAACAAGTCGCGCTATACCTGTCCAAGAAGTGAAGCCGATGATCACCACCACTAGGCCAAGCGAAGGCTTTGCGATAGCAACGATAGCAAGAATAAGAAAGAGCATCGGTAAGGCAAGCAATACCTCAATAAGCCGAAGTATAAGCGCATCCAAAGGCAGGGCAAAACGCTTATTAAAAAAGGAAACTTTTTCTAACCAATTTGCCCCGCGATAGAAAACATAATAGATAATCAGAAAAAGTCCAATACTTATGCATGCTTGGAGCAGAAAAGAAAGCATCGAATCGCGCCAGGCATCCAAGAGTATAAAATAACGGCTGTTAAAAGCAAAGAAAAAGCCAACACCAAAGGCCAAACAAATCATAAGCAGGCGCGCGCGACTAAGACGCATGCGTTCATCACCAAAATAACCTGCAAGAGCACCAAGCAGAATGCCTAAAAACCCGGCGATGCTCATACTCCCTAAGCCAACCAAAAGTGCAAGGCGAGCACCGTGAATAAGGAGGGCCAACACATCATGACCAAGTTCGTCGGTGCCTAACCAATGGCGTTCGCAGAGGGAGGACACATCCTGCTTGGCAAAGGGACTTACTGAACGGCTGTTGCGCTCATCCATGGTGCTTGGTGAATACGGGATCGGGGCTTTGATTAACAGACGAAAGTCGGGTGCTTGAAAAAACTCCAAACGCGGATAGTTGACTGACTTTATCAAACCCATATCGCTTAGCGACTGATGAAAAGCAGGCAGAAATAGCTGTCCGTTTTTTGCAGCCAACAAAGGCCATTCGTTAGCCAAGCTATTACACGTTAAGGCAAGAACAAACAACACACCGAGATAGCCTATCCCAAAGCGGCTTTTTTTAGCAGCGCGTTTGAAGGCATTAAAAAACTGGAGATATCTTCTACTCATCAGCGCCTCCTTTTTGTTGTGATGAAAAGCTGATCCTTGGATCAGCCCAAGCGTAAAGGAGGTCAGCTAACAACATCGCGACGATGGTAAACGAAGCCACTAGTAAAACAGAACCATAAACAACTGGGAAATTTCTTGCTAGCACGGCTTCGTAGGTTAGTTTGCCCACACCCGGAATAGAAAACAAACATTCTATAACAAATGAGCCCGAAATGACCATGGGAAGCATCCCCGCAATGATCGTAATCAATGGCAATAATGAATTGCGAAACGCATGCCTCCAAACCACAGCATGCTCAGATAATCCCTTTGCTCTTGCCGTTTGAATAAATTCAGCGGGCAACACAGCGAGCATCGATCCACGAACCTGCCTGGCTAAGTACGCAAGACCGGCATACATCAAACATAAAACAGGCAAGAGCAGATGCCATGCAGCATCCCAAACACGACTCCACAGCGAGGCATCCGCATCCAAGCTACTCCAGCCAAAAGCAGGAAACACATCGAGGTAATCACCGCCACAGAAAAAAACAATCAGCATACTCGCTAACCAAAAATTAGGGATGGCATGCAAGAAAAACAAGACACCAGAAATCCCACGATCAATGCGCGAGCCAGCATGCACGGCAGTATATATTCCGAGTGGCACCGCAATCAAAAGACTAATCAGTAAGGCAGACCCGCAAAGCAGCAACGTTCGCTTAAGTGCTTCGATGAGCAGACCGGCTACGGGACGCTGGTCCTGATACGAAACACCCAAATCACCTGTAGCTATTTGCGCTAGCCAGCGATGATACTGATTATTCAGTCCATGCCAGCGCAACACAGGCAGAAAATGCAGATACGGCTGTGTAGATTTTAGGGGCAGCAAGGCTCGCAAAACGACTGCTTGTTTTGCCCATGCGCAGGTGTCGGCTGCCAAACCATCGAGTATGCGCTTGCTACGATTGACATCGCCCTCCAAGGCCAGCTCATTGATTTTATCCAACGGAGCGGCGTTCACGTTCTCAAGCGCTTCGCTTCGCCACATGCTAAGTTTGTGGCGATAAAGAGCAACCGCTTCAGGCAAGCCCGTCGTCTCACACATGCGTTCCATCGCTTCACGCTCTTTCGAATCAGGTATGCGATACAAGGTGTCGGGGAGCGCGGCATTAGAAATAGAAAAATAAAACAATGGCAAATCAAGGCCCATTTTTTTGCGAAGCGCAAGGTATTCAGCGAGGCTAGAATTGGACGACTGCTGATCCTCACCGATACCTATCGCTTGTTGTGCAGCATCACCGGGTGCCGAAGCCGCAAGCCAGAAGCAGAGCAGCGTTACTAGCACCAAAGAAGGAAAAAAGATCAGGAGTCGTTTAAGCAAATAGCGCTGCATGGGATGATGATTTATCCTTACTCAGCGGATTCTATAAAAAAGGGTTCGTGGTAACAGGGGCGCATCGAAGTCGCATTAGCGTTGGAGAATCGCTTGCTGATCGCGATGCGTTCGCGCTGCGAGAAAAGGAAGACACAAGGTACTTCCTCGTGCAATATGGCTTGAAACCGTTTTGTCATCTCGTTTCTTTTATCCTCGTTTAATTCCACACGTATGGAATCTATTAAAGCATCGCTAGCTGCAGAACCGAAGCCCGTATAATTAGCCCCCTTCGAATCGTACGATGAAGACGCAAAGACCGGCTTGAAATCGTCGGGCACCGGTGCGGCAGCCCATCCACCAAAAAACATCTCAAAGCGGTGGTTGCGCATGTTGTCGGTATAGAGTGAACGCTCTTGTGCAAGCAACTCAACGGCAATACCCACTTTTTTAGCCGCTTCTTGAAACAAGAGTGCGCTCGCTTTACGTTCCTCGTTTCCAACATTGATAGACAGTTGAACACGAAAGTCAAGGCGCTTACCATTGATGATGCGATCCAGCACTCCATCGCCATTGCTATCCTTCCATCCAGCATCGCGAAGCAAGCTAGAAGCTAGCAGTGGGTCGTAAGCATAGGGTTTGATAGCGCTGTTATAGGATTTTTTCTTAGACGGATGGACAGGACCTACAACGCGTTCGGCAAGATCATAATAGACCGTATGGATGATGAAAGGCACATTCACTAGGTGCGCAATGGCCTGACGCGTTCGTTTGTCGGAAAATAGTGGCAAGCGCGTATTCATGCCGAGGTAGTTATACATCAACAAGGAAGGCGAAAAGAGATTAAACCGCTTCGTAAAAGCGGAGGAGGTCTTTAGCTCCTCAAAAGTCTTGGCTTTTATACCCGACATAACATCGATTTGACCTGCCTTCAAAGCCACGATGGCTGAAGTTTGATCGTTAATAACGGTATAACTAATTTTATCCGGATTAGCGATGAAAAAAGAGTTGGTATCCTTTACCGAGAAGCCCCACCAAGACTCTTTTTTCTTTAAGGTGATGCGCTGTCCCGATTCCCAGGAGGCCAGGTAATAAGGACCAGCGCCTTGCACGAAAGCAGAGTCGCGCTGGAATTTTTCGGAATTAAACGAATCACCAAAGGCACGCAAGCGGGCATTGTTTGCCATAGAATCAGCAGGCGCATTAAAATCGCGCACACGCCAAGTACTTAGTATACCTTGAGGGTCGTATATTTTCGAGGGCAATGCAGGAATATCGCCCGTTTGCGCTTCGGCAAGGACAAATACATCTTTGCAAACGAAGGTGATTTTACGCGGATCTTCGGGGTATAAGCGGACATCTTCAATAAATTCGTAGCTCGTCCGCATGCGCGGGCAATTCACAAACGGGTTCTTTACCACTTTAACGGTAAATTCGATGTCTTTACCCAGAATAGGATCGCCGTTATCAAAACGTGCTTCAGGCCTAATTTGATAGGTAATGAGCAAGCCGCGTGCATCGTTGCGAGGAACTATCAGCGGACGCGACAAGGCGAGCGCTGGAATCGGTTCAAGGGTGTTGCAGTCGATGGTTAAGAGACTAGCAAAAATATTGCTGAGTGCGTAACCCGACTCCCCCATCGCATAATTTAAGGGGTTGAGCATATCAAACTCCGAAGCTTGATGGATCACGACTTGACTGTGTGTTTTCTTTTTTGCCGGCTGGCAAGCAGCAAAACATGCAAAAAAGAGAAAGAAAAGGAAGACCTTATTAAGTTTCATTGAATTTCGCTTTTACAGTGGCCAAAAGGCCTTTGGCAAATATATTCATTTATTTTTGTGCTTGAATTTGATGCATTTTAAAGGAATTGTAAAATTTCTTTGAATCATCTGGATTTTTTGTACCTTTGCCGCCCCTACGAAAATACAACAGCTGTAAATACGTAGTATCGTTCTTAACATTATTGACTTTCTCTTTTAGGAGAGGTGGGTGAGTGGCTGAAACCAACAGTTTGCTAAACTGTCGTACATCAAAAGTGTACCGGGGGTTCGAATCCCCCCCTCTCCGCAGAAAAAACATATCGGGGTGTAGCGTAGTCCGGTTATCGCGACAGCTTTGGGAGCTGTAGGTCGCAGGTTCGAATCCTGCCACCCCGACAACGATTGTTTGAGTGTGAGTGCAAGTGTGAGTTTGAATTAAATCTGCTCCCGCTCCTGCTCACACTCATTTTTTTTTGATCCCGTAGCTCAGCTGGATAGAGCAACAGCCTTCTAAGCTGTAGGTCATGCGTTCGAATCGCATCGGGGTCACAGATAAATCAAACGACACCCCGCGCATGCGGGGTTTGTTGTTTAAAAGCGGACGTGAAAATTTATTTTTCTAAGTCCGTGCATAAAACAACAAAAACCCGAAGGGTGTCGTTTGATTGTGACTCAGGACAATAAGCGATCACCGAGCGAAGCGAGGTAATAACAAAGAAATTAGTAAACACATGCTAGATGGGAATATGAACTCCCAAAAGATTTCGCGTGAGCAGGAACTCCCGCGAGGCATTCCTTGGTATGCGAAGCGAGGTAATCGCAATAAAAAATTAATAGTGAGGAGAAAGAAAACCAAGGTGAAAAACCACCCCCCCCACCCCCACCTTTCCACTTTATACTTTATACTTTATACTTTCCACTACTTACTCCGCATCCCAATTAGATAATAGATATTGATCAGTATGATCAAGGTGTTCGTGATGATAACCGGCCAAGCCATATTCATCATTACTCCATACACTACAAAGAAAGAGCACCCTACCGTATTGATCATGCGAAGCTTAAACAAGTCCTTCATGACAAAGGAAAGTAAAATCAATGCAGATCCTAAGTAGCCATACAGTTCGTGTCCTTGAAAAATTTCATTCATATTTGTTGATTAACCTATCCTTATAATCCGCATGCTAGCAAGTCTTCCCATGTTTTTTTAAAATCAAAACGCAGGTCTTCGTGCAGTACCTCCATGGCTTGACTGACTTTCTTCAATTGTCCATCGTATAAGTTCATCATCGTCGTACTCGATCGAAAAGGAATACCCGACGCGTTGAGGCATTGACAAAAATAAATGCGCAAATCCACCTCGGTGCTTTTTATGCCGGAGTAGCGAATGTGCTTATTGACATGCCGGAGTATCTTACGAATACTTTTCTTGGCCCAATAAAGCGTGTCATCGTTTATTTCCGAAAATAGCGTTTCTATTTCAAGCTTCACACCACGAATGTATGCGGCCTCATCACCCGACTCAAATAGCACATAGGTCAGGAGCTCCTTGTTCTCCTTTTTATACTTGATTAAACGCAAGGCTGTCTCCACCAATTGTTCTTCCGAACAAATCTTTAAAGCTTTCTTGAGTTCACTTAGAGAGGCCGACTTCATACGTTCACAAAGATAAGCGACAGACGAATGCAAAAAACTAAGGCCTAAGAACCCATGCACCATCGTCCATCACATCGTGAAAAGGCATTCCCAAGCGCATACATTCATCACGCCATCGCTTGCGATAATAGCTAGAGCTAGAGCCATCTGCCAACACCAAGCGCGGTTTATAAGTGATAAGCAAAGTGCGTATTGAAACCTTTGTGTTTTTATATAAAAACAAATAATCAACACTGGCTTTGTGGATTGCGGCTGATTTAAAAAAACGCAGATCCCCACTCACAAACAACCATTTTCTATTCGCATGCATCAAAACAGGTAGCATGCGAAATCCTTTTTTTCCATCAAAGGACTGAATAGATAATAGGATCGGCTCCTTCAGGTTATAATATCCCCAAGCCGGTTTTACTTGTCGCAGCAAATTTTTACTCGACTCAGGCGAAATAGCATCTGAAATAAACACATGCTGCGAACCAGCTACAAAATCCAAAGCAGTGTTTCTTTTAACCCCATAAAGCAACGCAAAATATTGCCGCGATTGCATTAGCGCTTCCGTTCTAAAAACAAACAGGATAACAAGCAGCGTAGCTAAAAGGAATATAAGGTGCGCTGCCTTGCGGGATATCAAATACAAAACAAGCGCCACAAGCAAGACATGCAAAAGCACTACATCTATTCGTCCAATCCATAGATTCTCCAGCAATGCAAAAGGTACAGCATGCACAAAACCCACGATGCCATTCAATGCAAAAACCATATTATTGAGCGCAAAGCCAATGTATTTAGCGATAATCGGAACAGGTGAACACACTAACAAGCCAACTCCGCCATAAATAATCAAGGTGGATAAAGGAATGACAAGCACATTGCTAAGCAAAAACAGGAGCGGAAACTGATGAAAATAATAGATAGCGGGGATACAGGTGGTGAGTTGCGCAGCTATTGAAACACTTACCAGCGACCAAATCTGATCAAGCCAGTTACGTTCGGGGCTATACCAATCGTAAATGTAAGGATGTATGAAAACGATGCCACAAACAGCCAGGTAAGACAGTTGAAAACCAACATCGTAAAGAAGCCAAGGGTCAATCAAGAGCAAAAGAAAAGCGGAGGCCGCAACGGTGTTGATGGTGTTTTCGTTTCGCCTCCATGTTTTGCCTATCAAGATTAAACTGAGCATGGTTGCCGCTCTTAATACGGCTGGCGAGAGTCCTGTTAGCAAAGCATAAAACCAAAGAAAAACAAGCATGATAATAGAACGTGTTGTTCTTGCCCATGCTCCCGCACCCAAAAAACTCAAGGCATGCATAAGCATCAGATAAATCAATCCTACATGCATGCCCGATACTGAAAGCACATGCGTCACACCTGCAGCTGCATAGGCTGCCGTCAGGTCGCTGTCAATTTCTTGGGTATAGCCCAAAACAAGGGCAGAAAGCACACCAAACTGCCCCTCGCCTATCCCATTGCTTCTATAGATTGATAACAAAGTATCGCGGAGCTGTATCGACAAGGCAACTAAAGGCTGGCCGTGATTGCCTGGTAGGCGCTTCCAAGTTGTTGAGGATAAAGTACAAGTAGTATAGACTTGCTTTAACGCTAAATAGCCCTTGTAATCAAAACCCGCCGGATTTGTCGGGGCTTTCACCGCACCCAGCAAGCGATCAGAGAACATCACTCGATCGCCATACTTTAAATTCGCAGCCGCTGAATCGTCTGCAAAATACGCCATCACCGCACCCGAAGCCTTCACAAATTCCCTTTTGTTGTAAACGTCTTCAATGCGCAGCACACAGCGCCGTCCTTGTTTCGTTGCGCGTGGTGCTTCATCAAGCCGAGCAATCAAATACCTTGTCGATTTTTTTTGGGGAATAAAATAATCCGGTTTCAATCGATCGTCGTGGCAACGCAAAACATCGCCTCCTAACACGAAAAGGCAGAGATAAAAAACACAACCCGCGATCCAACGCAAGCGATAGGTGGTATGCATTTTTCGTATCCATACGAGTATCAGCGCAAGTGCGCAAAAACCATTTAGAAGCACTAATGACAGGCCTTTGTAACACTCGAAATGAGCAAAGAAAAGGATACCTAGCAGCATAGGCAAGCACAATCTGAGAAATGGATACTCGCTCCAACCAAATCGTTCTGTGAACTTCATACGAGCGAAAATACATGGCAATACAATGCAAAAAAACGAGATTAGGAATGTGGAGAAATCGGTTAAAAACTGTTCATAAGTGTGCGGCGAACGGCATTAATTAATCATCAACTTTGCGTGAACAAGCCATCAACCATGAAAAAACTTTTTTTTGTCGTCGTTTCTTTCTCGCTGTCCTTAAGCAGCTTTGCGCAAAAGAACATTGAACTTCAAGAGATATACAGCAACCCCTCGCTATATCCTAAATCGGTTAGCGGCATCGTGTCGATGAAAGATGGCGAGCATTACACAACGCTAGAAAAAACGACAGAAGGTAGTTGCATCGTTCGCCACGAATACAAGACCGGGAAAAGTTTAGACACTTTGCTTAGGCAGCAAGACCTTGTTATAGCCAATGCAGAAGTGCAAGTTTCATTTTCAGGATACAGCTTAAGTGCCGATGAATCAAAAATAGTGATCACGGCAAACGACGAGGCAATCTATCGCCGCTCGAAGCGCTCAGACTGCTATGTGTATGATCGGACAACAAAAAAGACGCTGCCCCTAACAAAAGAAGGCAAGTGTATGTATGCGAGCTTCTCCCCCGATGGCAGCAAGGTGGCCTATGTGCGAGAGAATAACCTTTTCATCTGCGACCTAAGCAGTGGCAAAGAGCGTCCTATAACCACCGACGGCGTAAAGAATGAAATCATCAATGGCGCAGTGGATTGGGTTTACGAAGAAGAGTTTGCTATGTCACAGGGCTATTGTTGGTCGTCGGATGGACAACGTATTGCTTATTACCGCTTCGACGAATCAAAGGTGAAAGAATACAGCATGGACATCTATGGCGATACCTATCCCAAAAAAGAAACCTACAAATACCCAAAGGCAGGAGAGGCAAACTCAATGGTGCAAGTATGCATTTACGACCTTTTAAAAGCGAGCTCTCTGAAAGTTCCTGTTAACAAAGACGGCAGCATTACCGACCAATACATTCCGCGTATTCAGTGGACAAAAGACCCATTAACACTTAGCATACAACGCTTGAATCGCAAGCAAAATGAGCTAGAGCTTCTTTTTGCAGATGCAAGGAACGGACAATCGAATAGCGTGTTGACAGAAGAAAGTAGTACGTATATCGAAATCAACGACGACCTCTTCTTTTTAGACGACAAGAAACATTTCATTTGGCGCTCAGAAGAAGATGGTTACAGTCACTTGTATTTATACAACATCAATGGTCAAAAAGAGAAACAGATCACCAAAGGTGCATGGGATTTAACGAAAATGTATGGCGTGAGTGGCAACACCATCTATTACCAAGCTGCCGAACCATCAGCAATGGAACGTGCTGTGTATGCGATCAAAACAGATGGCAGTGGTAAAAAGCGATTGAGCGCGCGCAGTGGAACCAACGATGCGCAGTTCAGCCGCAACTTCAACTACTTCATTAACTTCAATAGCACCGCCAACACCCCTGCCTTTATCACCCTCAACAACGGAACGGATGGCAAAGACCTGCGCACCCTTGAGGACAATGCTATTGTAACAACAACGTTAAAGGATTTTGCCACGAGTAAAAAAGAATTCTTCCACTTTAAAAACACCGAGGGCATCGAATTAAATGGCTGGATGATCAAGCCGCTGAACTTTTCGGCAGATAAAAAATACCCTGTACTGATGATGGTTTATGGCGGTCCGGGTATAAATATAGTGAACGACAGCTGGGATGGAAAGAACTACCTCTGGTATCAACTACTCGCTGAAAAGGGCTACCTTATTGCGTGTGTGGATGGACGAGGAACTGGCTACCGAGGCACGGAGTTTCGTAACTGCACCTATAAGCAGTTGGGCAAACTAGAAACTGCTGATCAGATTGATGCTGCAAAATACCTAGGTGCTCAGTCCTATGTCGACAAATCACGCATCGGTATTTGGGGCTGGAGTTATGGTGGTTATATGACAGCTCTTTGCATGACGCTAGGCGCCGATGTTTTTAAAACTGGGATATCGGTAGCACCCGTTTGCACATGGAAAAACTACGACTCTGTTTACAGCGAACGTTTTATGGATCTTCCTAAAAACAATGAGAAGGGGTATTCAGAAGGCTCTCCGATAACCTATGCGGATAAACTGAAAGGCCACTTTTTACTCATACACGGCACCGCCGATGATAATGTGCATTATCAAAACACCATGGAACTTACCAATGCCCTGGTGAAAGCAGACAAGCAATTCGACATGTTCAGCTATCCAAACAAGAACCACAACATCAGCGGTGGCAACACACGACTCAACTTGTATACCAAAATGACCAATTTCCTTCTTACTAATCTTTAATCCTGGTAAATAACATGAACCAATCTCTAATGCTCGGCATTTTATCTGTATTACTCTGCGCTATTGCTATCATGCTTTACCGCATGCGAAAAAAAGTGCCGACGCATACACTGTTGCTTGTTCTCTTATTGGGTGGTTCGATAACCTTGCTGATGGCCTATCCCGTTAGAAAAAAAGCCAACACAACTACCAAAGATAAAAGACAAACATCTAGCATTAACGTTAAGCAAACCCAATCACGCATTCCAAGTATAACGCAGTGTTCATGTACCTTTCGTACCATTAAACTAAAACGCGACGACTATCGCAAACAACATCTTCCAAGAGCTATCAGCTTAACCAAAAACGCTTACATCTACAACGAGAGCAACAAGTCAGATTATCTGCGCAAAGGAAAACTTGTAGCCGTAAGCACCATAACGGGAGTTCACTTTGAAGACATGAAAAACAGCTCGCGACACCTCACTCCTTTAGCCTATAAGAGATTAAAGGAATTAGGCAGCTTGTTTCGCGCTTACCTTAAAGGCACCAAGAACGAGAAGAGTATGTTTGTCATCTCCTCAATGACACGCAGCGAAGAGCAACAAGAAGTGATCCGACGCCGCTTTCCTAAAACATGCACCTATGGAAAGACCACGCATGGATTCGGCGTAGCCTTCGACATCAACAAAATCCAATCGCCTAACCAATGCTACTCGTGCTCCAACGCATTGCAAAAGGCCTTAACGAAAATGCAAAAAGAAGGTAAGCTGATGATCTGCCCAGAGTCGGGTTGTATCCACATCACCATTATCTCCTAAGGCTTTTCATCTTAGCAAAGCGGCAAAGCACAAGCTCCGCTAAACGAAGTAGGGGACGCTAATTCAAACTTAACCCAAAAACCATTTCTGGCTTTTCATATCGCACCAACCAGCGTTTTTTTTCATCGCCAACAATAAGACATAGGTTTCCATATTTGCGACCTATCTCCACGGCATCTTGCTTCCTTATTCCGTAAACACAGATCGTGAAGTCATGCATATACTTTTCCGTGGCACTCGCTTTTACCTGCTCAAGCACACCATATCCTGCTATCGCTTCATAAAACCAATGGTATCGGCAACCGGTGTCGTAGAAAAAGCGCAAGCCATCACGTGTCTCGAAACTGAACATAAAAAGAGCCCATTCTTTTATAGCATGACCTCTTAACATTTCTCGCATTTCAGGACGTGCCTCTTTGATATTGAGGGGTGGACATTGCACCTCGCCATGAAAGAATGGATTGTCCAAAACTTCGCTTTGATAATGCGCTTGCTGTCTTAGGCGGCACTCGTTATAATGCCAATCAAAACGAGGCATTGTATGCAAATTAGCTAAGTTTGACAACTGTTCTAGGTAGGGGGCGTCGCCTTTTTGGGCTTCGTTTTTAAAGATGCGCCTCCAACATTCTAGATCAACATAGTGGTCAACAAACTCTTGTTTTTTCTTCAATTCAGTATAGGATTGCCTATTCCAAACGCCATCGAGTGTTACGGATGGCCAATCTGCGTTAATATTTTCCAAATTAAAATCACGTTGCTCGAATACAAAAGTTTTCAATCCGAAGTTATCAATATATCCAATCGTAGATATGGTATCAATTCCACTGGGAAGCATGAAGAATATGATCTTCCAGCGTAATGTATGTTGACGCATTGGCAGCCGTTCTTCCCAATGAAAAATCAGTTCTTCTGCGGTGAGATGCAAACTCGAAATCCATCGTCTAGAAATCCAAACCTTGAGTATAATTTCATTCTCGTCAAAAGAAATTAATTCGGATGCGAGACCAAAAAACTGCCGATACAAGCAATCGCTATTCTCAAAAAAACGGGCATTATAAATTTTAATTTTGTCTTCCATAATTGACGTATTAATCCCGCCCAACTTCTTGCTTTAGCAGATGCTTGGCGAAATAATGAACACACTAGTAACGGTGGCTTAAAGCTACTGCCTGAATGCTTTTTTACTCATCAATATCACCTTCCAAGACAAGCACCGAAGATTCATTCTTTGATGCGTCCATTGCGGCCGCTAATCGATCGATAAGAGCTTGCACTTCCTTGGGCTTGGTGCAATTCGAAATGACGCCACCAGTGTCCGCGTCTTTCGACAATACAACCAACTCTACCCGATAACGCCTGGCTGATGCTAAGTCAGGAAAGAAGCGCCGCCATGATTTACTGATTTGAATTGCGGTGGTAACAGGATCTTTTTTCCAGCGTGATGAAATTTCAACCTTCAAATGAAGAGTTGCATTGGAATATCCAGTGAGCGTAGAGGCAAGACCTCCGAATTGACGGTATAATTTGTCTACCGCAAATAAATACTCCGTATTAAATTGATCTAAATTGATTTTCATGATGTTGTTTTTGAATTGTTGTTCCACATTATTTTACCACCGTGGAGGCGTTTTAGCGACTCGGTTGGTTTCGCCCGCAAAAGCAGCGCGAGATCGGAATGCATTTTTGTTTTTTTTACATCTTTTTACTTTAAAGGTGAATACTAAAAACCGCTAATTTAAAACAGTACAAACGCTTCGTGCGACAGTGCAATCATGAGTAAACCCCATCCAGAAAATCAAGAAAGTCATTCAGTATTTTTGTTTTTGGTCTGAACAACCCTCATCTTTTTACCACCGTGGCTATGTGCTCGGTTGGTTCTCGTTAAATCGAGATCTTGATGAACAGCACAAATGTATGAAGGAAAATCAACACTGCGCAATTTATTTTAAAAATACGGCTTGATTGCTTAAAAAAACAAGTAATCAGAAATTAAAAACACATTAACTAATTATTTAATGATTTATATATCATTCATTATGTGCTTTTTTTATTATTAATGATTGAAATTCAATGCATTGTTTTACAAAACAACAAAAAATGTGTACCTTTGGGGTTGATAAACTAGTACCATGTCAGAAAATCCATCGAGCTCTTGGTATGCAATGAGTGACCAAGCGCTAAGCCGGCAAATCGGATCTTTCATCCGACACCATCGGCTCCGCCAAAATCGATCACAGTCGGACGCCGCTTATGCTGCAGGCATCAGTCGCTCCACCTGGAGCTTGCTCGAGCGTGGCGAAACGGTTACCCTCGCCACCCTGATACAAGTTCTTCGCGTGCTCGATGTGCTGCACGTGCTGGCCACTTTCACCATACAAGAACAAATGAGTCCGCTTGCTATGGCACGCCAAGAAAAATACAAAAAGCAACGCGCGGGGCGCAAACGCAAGGATGCGTCCGCTAAAAGCACCTGGTAATGATAACCACAGCCTATGTTAAAATATGGGGCGAGACCGCCGGGGCTGTTGCCTGGGACGACGCTAGAGGCGTGGCTGCATTTGAATACGACCCTGCCTTCCAACGACTAAACTGGGAGCTTTCACCGCTAAAGATGCCGCTAGGATCGGCAGAAAATATCTTCACCTTCCCTGAGCTTCGCAAAGCCAATGACGCGGATAGCGACACTTTTCGAGGCTTGCCTGGCTTGTTGGCCGATGTGCTCCCCGATCGATATGGCAACCAGCTCATCGATGCCTGGCTATCGCGCAGTGGACGTGCACCTCAAAGCATGAATCCGGTGGAGATGCTGTGCTTCATCGGCTCTCGTGGCATGGGTGCTTTGGAGTTCGAACCCATGAACCTCGCCGCAAACAAAAATACGTTTGCCATCGAACTCGACTCGCTGGTGGATATGGCGCGCAAAATGCTTTCCGAAAAAAACAAGTTCGCTGCAAACATGGAACGCGCGGAGGAACATGCGCTGAGCGAACTGCTAAAAATAGGCACGTCTGCTGGCGGTGCGCGCCCAAAGGCCGTTGTAGCCTACGACGAAAAAAGCGGCGAAATACGCTCGGGACAAACAAAAGCTCCAAAGGGCTTCGAACACTGGATCATCAAACTCGACGGCGTTAGCGATGTTCAACTTGGTGCAAGCAAAGGATACGGCCGTGTTGAGATGGCCTACTACCTGATGGCCACTGCATGTGGGATAGACATGATGCCTTCCCGACTGATTGAAGAAAACAACCGTGCACACTTCATGACCAAGCGCTTCGATCGTGAAGACGGGGATGTACGGCATCACATCCAAACCTGGTGCGCCATTAAGCACTACGACTTCAATCACGTTCTCAGCTATAGCTACGAGCAACTGTTTCAAACCATGCGCGAATTGCATCTCTCCTACCCCGAGGCCGAACAGGTATACCGACGCATGGTGTTTAATGTGCTTGCAAAAAACTGCGACGACCACACCAAAAACTTCTCTTTCCGGCTTAAGCAAAATGACAAATGGGAACTAGCCCCTGCCTACGATATTTGCCATGCCTACAAACCCAATCACCGCTGGGTGAGTCAGCATGCGCTGAGTGTGAACGGAAAGCGTCAAAACATCCAAAAAGCCGACTTCCTTGCCGTGGCAAAAGCAAT
The DNA here is from genome assembly GCA_947448795.1 of Bacteroidota bacterium. GTDB lineage: Bacteria > Bacteroidota > Bacteroidia > AKYH767-A > JAHEYN01 > CANFOZ01. The sequence goes on along the minus strand of CANFOZ010000015.1, from coordinate 18,315 downwards.
GAACATAAAAGGCGCAGAGCACATTATCAATGAAACACGCCACGTAATCGGCAACTGGAAAAAATTTGCCGACGAGGCCATGGTCTCTAAGGCCTTAAGTAAAAGCATTGCTGATACGCTCTTTACCTAAGCTATATAGCCTTCGAAGATCAATCACGGAATACCCAACAACAACTTCTTTTAATCGCCTTTATTTCCTTCGTTTTTTCTTATCATCTTTGCAGTCTATGAGCACTTCTTCCAACCGCCCTATTATTTTAGCTACCAACGACGATGGCATCACCGCTCCGGGTTTACGCAACCTGGTTGAAGCGATGCGTGAAATCGGCGATGTGGTAGTGGTAGCTCCCGACAGCCCGCAATCTGGCATGGGACACGCCATCACGCTGCACCATCCGCTGCGCCTCGACAAAGTCGAAATCCATGGCGAATCTCTCGGATACCAGTGCTCTGGCACCCCAGTGGATTGCGTTAAGCTAGCTGTCAATCAGATCCTGCATCGCAAACCCGACCTGCTTGTTTCAGGTATAAACCACGGCAATAATTCCTCTATCAATGTCATCTATTCTGGCACCATGTCGGCAGCTATGGAAGGGGCGATAGAAGGTATTCCCTCCGTTGGGTTTTCCTTGAATAATTACGAGCTAGACGCAGATTTTACAGCTGCTGCATACTATGCAAAAAAGATCGCTCGTAACATTCTTGAACACGGCTTGCCGTCTGGTAGTTTGCTGAATGTAAACATACCTGCAGTGCCTCTCAGCGATATAAAAGGGGTGAAAATTTGTCGTCAAGCCATGGCTAAATGGGAAGAAAAATTCGACGAACGACTCGATCCATCACGCCGCAAATACTACTGGCTCACTGGCAAATTTGTAAACAACGACAAAGGTGCTGATACCGACGAATGGGCGCTAGCGAACAAGTATGTATCGGTAGTTCCAGTGGAGTTTGACTTTACAGCACATCATGCAATCCCTTTTCTTAACGAATGGAAAATCGATTAATAAAAACCCATGCTTGACGAACAAAAAGAAGTAAAAAACCCGCTCTCTGTCATCTTTGGTGATCACGGCTTTATTGGCGCCTTTCTAGGTCTTTTGGCACCGTTGCCTGGTGTCTATATCTACTACTTGATCGCCTTCCATGATCGGATGAGCTTTCATGCATTCCTCGAGTTTGTTAAGGCACCGGAAATTTTCTCTAAGGTGCTCTCTCTTGGACTGCTCATTAACTTGCCTATTTTCTTCCTGTTCATCCAACTCAAACACGACCGCAACTCGATGACCGTGCTAGGAGCAACAATACTTTACGGAGCTATTATCGCCTATTTGAAATTCCTGGCCTAAATGAAATATTACCTTATTGCAGGTGAGGCATCGGGCGACCTGCATGGAGCCAATTTAATCAAGGAGCTGAGACTGCGCGATCCAGAGGCCGTTATTCGTTGCTGGGGTGGCGATCTCATGCAAGCCGCTGGCGCTGAGGTGGTAAAGCATTACCGCGACCTAGCCTTCATGGGCTTCACCGAAGTGATCATGAACCTGGGTACCATCGTAGCTAATTTATCAAGCTGCAAAAAAGACATCACACAGTTCAAACCGGATGTAGTAATCCTCATCGACTATCCGGGATTCAACCTGCGCATAGCCAAGCATGTGCATCAACTGGGCATACAGGTGTTCTATTACATCTCACCACAAATTTGGGCGTGGAAAGAATCCCGCATCCGCACCATTAAAAAGTACGTGGATAAAATGTTTGTGATTCTCCCTTTCGAAAAACCCTTTTACGAGAAGCATCAATACCCTGTCGATTTTGTCGGACATCCGCTATTGGATGCCTTTGCGAACTACACACCTGAAAAGTTAGAAACAGGCACGATGCCTATTATCGCGCTTCTTCCTGGCAGTCGCAAGCAAGAGATAAGCACCATGCTTCCCGTCATGCTCGAAGCAGGCTCGGAATTTCCGGAGTATAAACTCATTGTAGCCGGCGCTCCATCGCAGCCAGCAAGGTTCTATCAAGAACTGCTTCTCAACTATCCACAAGTGGAACTGGTGTTTGGTAAAACATACGACATCCTGCGTAGCTCAAAAGCGGCTATGGTTACCTCTGGCACAGCAACGCTCGAAGCTGCCTTGCTTGGTATTCCCGAAGTGGTTTGCTACAAAGGTGGCTATATCTCCTATCGCATTGCACGTGCCCTCCTTAAAATACGTTTTATCTCGCTTGTTAATCTGATCATGGATAAAGAGATTGTTCGTGAATTAATACAGCACGAATTCAACACCGACTTGCTTGTGAAAGAAGTGCGTCTTTTACTGTCAGGTATAAAAAGATCAGCGCTGAAAGAACAGTACGATGAACTCCGACTAAAGCTCGGCGGATCAGGGGCTTCGGCAAAAACCGCAGCATTGATGATCGACTATCTGAAAGCTTCTAAAATCAACACGAAGCATGTTGATTAAAAGACTATCGCTGCTGACCCTGCTCCTGTTCTTTACCTGTATGGTGATGGGACAAAAGAAACGCGTACGCATTTTTGCATCAGAAAAAATTTATTCATCCACCATCACCACTAGTTTTGGTAGCTACGAGATACGAAGCGACAACAAGAAAATTGGCATTTGCACCTTCGATGGTAAAGAAAGTATCGTCGTTAGTCCTGTAATTCAAGGGGTTCGGATAGCAATAAATGGCGCATCAATTGGGACATTCAAGCACATCACATTTAGCTCGGCCAACGAGGGCTGTGTTCTAAAAATATGCACAAATACAAGTCCTGCAGGCCGTAATTACGAGCAAGACTTAGATGTGTATTCAGATACGAATACCGTTTTGCTGGTAAGCAACATCGCCATCGAAAAGTATGTTTGCTCGGTGCTTTCAGGAGAAATCGGCTACAACGCACAGCCCGAATTTCTCAAAGCAAAAGCTATCATTTGCCGAACCTTTGCGTTGAGTCAAACGAGTCGCCATAACGACAAGCGATATGATTTTTGCTGCGAAACACACTGCCAAGTATACAAAGGCCGCAAGGAGGTTACCTATCAAATCATACGCGCGGTGAAAGCCACCGAAGGCAAAGTCATACGCGATGCACAAGGCATTCCTATCATTGCCGCCTTCCATTCCAACTGCGGCGGTCGTACACAAAACTCGGAAGATGCGTGGTCATCCAGCTTGCCTTACCTTCGATCGGTTATAGATAGCTTTTGTTGGGATCAACCGCACGGTCGCTGGGAAAGTAAAATCCCGCTCACACAATGGAAAACATATCTTCAAAAAACCATTGCAACAACAAATCAAACGCCGCCAGGACATGGCGAATCCCTCGATCTCATTGATCCAACCAGACAAAAATTTTACGAATACCGTGGACAACAGATTCCCATGCGACAAATACGGAACGACCTGAACTTGAAGTCGGCCTGGTTTACCATCACCGAACTGCAAGACACCATTTTACTGCGTGGACGCGGCTATGGACACGGTGTTGGCCTTTGCCAAGAAGGTGCGATGAAGCTCGCCGACATGGACTGCAGCTGCGACCAAATCATTCGCTTCTATTACAAGAATGTACATATCTCCAAATAACAATTGATTTTATTATCATCAAGTAAACACCCCTCATGAAAAAAGTATTTTTTATTCTGCTTGCAGGCCTGCTCGTTTCCTGCAGCAACACACCAAAGAACACGGATGTAAACGCCAACTTCGATGCATTCAAGCAGCGCTTTGTTGATCAACTGTGGGTGCTCTACCCAGGCTGGGCTTCCTCCGTGGGTTATCACAAATTCGACAGCATCCTCGTTGTTCCGGATGCTGCCTTTCATCAAAAAGAATTGGCCTTCAGCAAAACCTATCTTGATTCGCTCCACGGCTTTGATAAAGAAAAATTATCATCAAACAACAAAACCGATTGCGCCATGATCGACAACGCGCTAGAAGGCATTGCATGGAATGTTAAAAGTTACCGCGATTTCGAATGGAACCCGTCTAACTGGAATGTGTGCGGCAGCTTTGGTGAGATGTTGAACGGAACCTATTCTTCCCTCGATGCGCGTTTGCGCTTAATGTATGTGCGTATGGCCAACATACCTGCCTATTATGCCGAGGCAAAAAATGCAATTAAAAACCCGACAGAAGAACATCGCCAATTGGCCATCGACCAAAACAATGGTGGCTCTGAGATTTTTGAGAAAGACTACATCGATTCAGTGACCGCTTGCAGCAGTCTTTCGGCAGATGAAAAACAACGTATGATTGAGCGCTCATAAGTTTGCGCAAAAGAAGTACACGCTTTTGCTGATTGGCTCACCGCATTAAAAAATCCTACGCCACGTTCCTTCAGACTGGGTCAAGAATTGTATGCTAAGAAATTCCAATTCGACATCCAATCCTCCTACAGCCCTGAAGAAATTTATCAAAAGGCACTCAAGCGTAAGGATGAGCTGCACAAAGAAATGTACACCATCAGTGTTTCGCTTTGGAATAAATACATGGGTAAAAAACCAGTACCCGATGATAGCTTGTTGACTGTTCGTGTGATGATTGATTACCTCTCGAGCAAACATGTGTCCCGCGACTCTTTCCAACAAGCTATTGAAACACAAATCCCTGAGCTTGAAAAATTTGTGTCCGATAAAAACCTCATCTACCTCGACCCGAAAAAACCATTGGTCGTGCGCAAAGAGCCGGCCTACATGGCAGGCGTTGCTGGCGCATCTATATCCGCTCCAGGTCCGTATGACAAAGACGCCAACACCTTTTACAATGTGGGCTCCCTTGCTGGCTGGACCGATGAGCGTGCCGAAAGTTACTTGCGCGAATACAACCACTACATTCTTCAAATCCTGAGTATTCACGAAGCCGTTCCTGGACACTACACGCAATTGGTGTATAGCAACCAAAGTCCAAGCATCATCAAGTCGATCTTTGGCAACGGCTCCATGATTGAAGGATGGGCTGTTTATAGCGAGCGCATGATGCTCGAAAGCGGCTATGGAAATAACGAACAAGAGATGTGGTTGATGTACTACAAATGGCACCTGCGCGCGGTTTGCAACACCATTTTAGATTACAGTGTGCATGTAAAGAACATGTCTGAAAAAGACGGGCTACATCTTCTCATGGACGAAGCCTTTCAGCAAGAAGCGGAAGCGAAAGGCAAATGGAAAAGATGCTCCCTCACACAGGTTCAACTATGTTCTTACTTCACCGGATTCACGGAGATCTACGACCTACGCGAAGAGTCAAAAACCAAGCTGGGCAAGGCCTTCGATCTTAAAAAATGGCACGAACAATTCTTAAGCTATGGCTCTGCTCCGGTGAAGGAAATCAAGACGCTGATGCACGACCTCAACAACTAATCAACGCACCCAGCTCTTGCTTGCAAGGAGCGCTTCATAAAGGGTATCGAGGTCGGCTATCGTGTTGAAGGCATTGATGGAAAAGCGGATATAGGTATTTCCCTGCTGTCGCATCACAGGCACTTCGATTCCATGCTTGTCAAACAGCTCGCGCTGCAAGACTTCTGGCTGCTCCGTGCGAATAGGCAGACTCAACATCTGACCAATCCACGCATCGTTCAAAGGTGCCATCGGTGCTGTTCCTAGTAAATCGGCAAAGCGCATACCGTTTGCTTGCACGAGGGCGCGACAAGCGGATGAAACCGTGGTCCAATCGTGCTTTTGCATAAACTCCAAACAGGCAGGTATGCAAAGGAAAGCCGAAAAATCGCGCGTACCGTTGAACTGATGATAATCTAAAAAGCGTGATGAAGATGGCTGATCGCTATCGAAGCCCCAGCTAATTACCAAGGGATCAAAGCGCTCTTGAAGCTCCTTTTTTACATATAGAAAGGAGCTGCCTTTCGGCGCCATCATCCATTTATGACAGGCGCCCGTATAGATATCGGCAGGCAATGTGGCTAGGTTCAAGGCAACATGTGCAGGTGCATGTGCACCATCTACAATCGTGATTAGACCGCGCCTACGCGCTTCCACACATATCTCGTGCACGGGCAGTATTAAAGCGGTAGCGCTGGTAATATGACTGATAAAAATGGCCTTGGTACGAGCTGTGCATCCAGCAAAAAAAGAAGCGATAAAATCATCTTTGCTCACGATAGGCAAGGCAATCTCCTGACGCACATAGGTGGCGCCTTTTTCTTGGCAATAAAAGTTCCATGTGCGATCCATCGCGCCATACTCGAGACTGGTTGACAAGACTTCATCGCCTGGCTCCAATCCAAGCCCACGCGCAATCAGATTGATTGCATAGGTTGGATTCGTTACATAAACAACCTCGTCGGGCAAACACGAGATGTATGCGGCCAAAGCCGCTCGAGCAATACGCAGATACGCAGGTCCTGTGCGGACAATAAACTTCACCGGCTCGGCTTCAAGCTCGCGCTGAAAAGATTGATAACGCTCAAATATGGGCTTTGGACAAGCGCCAAAAGAGCCAAAATTCAAAAAGGTTATTGCAGGATCTAGCAAAAACTCATCACGGAGATGCTTCATGGCCATTGATTTTAATCCGAAAGTACAAAATGCCTTCTAAAGCCAACAGACCATAAAAGGTTAGAAATGGTTTAAAAACAAACAAAAGCGCATCGGGACTAGTTTTTTTCAGTATTTTTACATACAAAATACGAATACCCATTCTGTGGAATCCCAAACGCACGCAATTTCTTTTTTCACCAACTCGTCCGTACGTTTGGATATACTCAAGCAACGGGCCTTCAACCTGCGTTGGGCAAGCGTTCCAGAAGGCGTAATTCCGTTGACAGCTGCGGATCCCGATTTTCCGTGTGCACCCGAAATTGCTGACGCCATAGCAAAATATGCCAAAGACCGCTACTTCTCGTATGGCGCACCGGAAGGACTTGCCTCCTTCAAAGCGAGTTTAGCTAGCTTCTATCAGACGAAACGCAATGTGCCCGTATCACCAGCAATGACGCTACCCGTTGATAGCGCTGCTTATGGAATCTATATCATTTGCAAAACATACCTACAACCAGGCGACGAAGCCATCATTTTTGACCCGGTTGATTTTCTTTTTAAATATTCGATTGAAGCCCAATCTGCAAGAGCAGTTAGTTTTGCTATTCCTGCTAGCACCGAGCAAGTAAACTTTCAGGATTTACAAAAACTCATCACGCCAAAAACGCGAATGATTTGTTTATGCAATCCATTAAATCCGACAGGTAAAGTTTTTACGCCTGCCGAATTGGAGGAGCTTGGTCGAATTGCCTGTGAAAACGACCTGCTCATCTTAAATGACGAAATCTGGAGCGATATCGTGTTCCAACCGCACACCTTCACAAGCATTGCAACCATTTCTGAGGAAATTCGTAAACGAACAATTACCGTAACCGGATTCAGTAAATCGTATGGCTTAGCTGGTCTTCGAATAGGTGCTATTATGGCTCACACGCAGGAACACTTCACCTCGCTTTTTCAAGCATCACTCCATCAATCAACCGTGCATGGCGCAAATATCCTTTCGCAAGTGGCTGCTTCTGCAGCACTCGATTCGTGCGGGTATTGGCTCGATGGATTCCTGCAACACCTAGGCGCTATGCGCAATCGCTGCGTTGACACGTTCAACAGCATCGATGGTTTCCATTGCATCGCACCAGAAGGATGCTATGTGGCATGGGTAGATATTACAAAAACAGGCCACTCAGCCGAATATATTCAACAGCTCCTGCTTGAAAAAGCCAAAGTAGCTGTTGTACCGGGCTTACCGCAATGGTTTGGCGCTGGTGCAGAAGGCCATTTCAGAGTAAGTTTTGCTAGCTCAAACGAGATCATAGAGGAAGCGCTCGCACGCATTAAATCCGTCATGTCATGAAAGTAGTTATTCTTGGAGGCGGAATAGCCGGCCTTACCATCGCTTCGCTCATGCGGAAAAAGAAATGGGATGTGGTCGTTTGCGAACGATCCAGCGAAATCTTTAACCGCGGGCATGCCTTTTTAATGCATGGCGAAGGCCTTTCACCGATTCAAGATTTGGGCATACCAGGCAGAACCGAACTCAAAACTGAAAAAATCAATTTCTTCAGTTTAAAAAACATCAACGGTCGCGAAATTAAGCACGTACAGCTGGATGCATGGCATTGTGTAAAACGCGTCGATCTCATCCAATATCTGTACGACCTTCTGCCCTATGAGGCGGTCATCGAAGGCCGTGATTTCTCGCACTTTATCTATGATTCAGGGAAAGCCATAGCTGCAGTGTTTACGAACGGCCAGATAGAATACGGCGATCTCTTTATAGGTGCCGATGGTGCTAACTCGAAAGTGCGCGAAACCATGTTCGACAACATTGCCTTCTCTGCCACTGAGGTGAAAGAGATAGTAGGTGTTGCGAAATACAACATTCCTATGGAAAGCGGAGGACAAACCTTTCGAAAATATCAACAGAAAGATGCCTCCATCGCCTTCGGCTGCATTCCTGCATCCGATTCTGAAACCGTTTGGTTCATTCAGTATGATGCGAAACGATACCACCTGCAAGATAACAACACCCCTGCCTTAGAGACCTTTACAAAAGGTCTGATGAAGGATTTCCCGAAGGAAGTTCAAGCGGTTTTAAAAGCCAACAACTTCGGTAGCACCTATATCTGGAACACCCGCGACTTCGACCTTTTGCCGTCATTCCATAAAGCCAATGTGGTACTTATTGGCGATGCTGCACATCAGGCCTTGCCCTTCACCAGTGCAGGAACAACCAATGCCATCACCGACGCACAAACCTTAGTACATTGCCTCTCCACCTATGATGAAATGGAGAAAGCCTTCACTAAGTTCTACCAATTACGAGCCGAAGAAGTGAATAATCATGTATTGCTGGGTCGCACGTTAAAAGACATCTTTCTGAATCCTCAGAATGTCGATGATTACAACATTCCAGTTCCACTCATCGTAAAGAAACCGAAACCCAAAAGCGCAAAGCAAAAAAAGGTCGTTACTATCACCTATTTCACAGACCCCATTTGCTCAACCTGTTGGATTATTCAGCCACTGCTGCGTAAACTAAAACTCGAATACGATGAACACATCGAATTGGAATACCGAATGGGCGGACTCCTTCCTTCTTGGGAAAATTACGACAGAGGCATCATTAAAAAACCGTCCGATGCAGCGCAGCACTGGGAAGAAGTAAGCATGAAATCAGACATGCCACTTGATGGAGATGTGTGGTTAGAAGATCCGCTGCATTCCTCCTACCCGCCATCGATTGCGTTCAAAGCTGCGCAAATACAAGATAACGACAAGGCTATACTTTTTCTGCGCCGCCTGCAAGAGTTAGTATTTCTTGATAAAAAGAACATTACCAAATGGGAATACATCGAACATGCTGCGCTTAATTCAGGGCTCGATTCGGCACGCCTGCTATTAGACATGCCTCAAAAAGCACGCTTGCTATTTCAAGAGGATCTAGCGCTCGCTAAAAAATTGAATGTTTCGGTGTTCCCGACGCTTTTCTTCTCGGTCGGTCCTGAGAATTTTATTATTCTCAAAGGATTTCAACCGTATGAGAAATTTGAAGAAGTGTTAGTTGAGATGATTCCTGAAATCCAAAAATCCTCCTTCCACGCTAATCCAGAGAGTCTTTTCGCACAGTTCCACAACATGACCGAAAAGGAATTCGCCTTCCTCAGCAACAATACCCGAACCGATTCTGCGGCCATGCTTCAACGCTTGGAAACAGAAGGAAAAATCGAAAAGAAGGAAAGTAAAAACGGGATGATTTGGATCAACAAGATGGAGAAATAAGCTCCACGCTTCAATACTTTACAATTTTCTCGGCATGCTTTTCGCTACTCGTTTTTATGCTTAGCAGATACATGCCTTTTGCTAGATTTTCAAGAGCAAGGCTTCGCGTTAAAGCGCCGCTAGAAGTTGCGGAATCGGATTCTTTGTAAACACGTTTTCCATACACATCGTACATACAAATCTCCACCAATTCGTTTGGCTGCAGGCCATTAAGTTGTATACTAAGTTGTTCATTAAATGGGGATGGAAAAATGTTTATGCTTGTCCCCTTTTCCAACAGCGTCGTAGCGGCAGGTGAGCAAGCGATACTGCCGTTTATTTTGGCTCCTACACGCACCATTGACGGACTGTTGATGCTATCCATGAAACGTTGACCTTCTAGGCAATCCTCCTTCAACTCTGCGTTTAAAAAAGGAACGAGATAGTTCATATAACGATCAAAGGCAATGCTGTTGCTGATGGTGTTGCTACAACCGGAAGTGCCCTGTCCGAAAGTGCAGCTGAGATTGCTTCCTGTTCCAAAATCACAATGAGTAATGTCTTTCAGAATCACATGAAACTTAATGAGGGATGCTAGTCCGTTGTAGTGATCGTTCTGCACTGTGGTATCAGCTACACAATCACGTTCACCTGAAAGCAGCAAAGAAGGAACATGTATGGAAGCACCACTGGCGATAGAAGACACGCCGCTGGTATTCGATGTTGCGGCAGCCATATTAAAAAGACAGGTCATCTGGGCATTGTTGGCTGCTCCTACAAAAGAACATCCAGCCCCCATGGAATGGCCACCAAGAGCCATTTTTTGCTTCACCTTGCCATTGAATGAGGCTATGGCTGCAGGTGTGTTCAGTGTATTAAAAGAGAGTACTTGAGATGCCGCAAAGGCCATGTCCTGACCAAAATCGAGATGCGAAGGCGAGATGCCGCCTTCTGTGCGCGGGAGCACGACAATGTATCCCTTAGCAGCTAAATCGTTGTATATATTGTCGTAGCTATCCCATGTCATTAGGAAGCCATGACCAAATACCACCACCGAAAATTGTCCGTTAGCAGGCGTTGCACCATCACCAGCTGCGAGTGCCGGATAATACATCTCAACGCCCACGTCGCGGCCTGACCCTGGCATTGCAATACCACCAGAGATGGCATACCCACCCGTACGACTGGCATCTTTCAAATTTACACTCATGTGGCCAACAGGGAATTGACCAAAGACCATCGCGGTTGAAAAAACGAACAGTAAAGCAAGGACGTTGCGCATCGATTTTTTTTTTCTAAATTAATAAAAACAAAAAAGACAAAAAAACTTGATTCGAAAAACTATTTAGCCAACAACTCGCCAACGCTTTCCTGGGTCAAGGGCTTGCCTTTGAAGGCCGTCACCATGTGATAGGATTTTGCACGAGCTTCGTCTTTTTCATCCAAAGAGGAGGACAACATAAAGATTCTTGAGTGTTCAAAAGCAGCTTCAGAAAGCAAAGCGATCATCTGATCAAGCATCTCAAACCCATTGAGCTCCGGCATTCGGATATCAATAAAAACATAGTTGGGCATTGGCTCGCCGCGGTCAGCAAGCTGACTCAAATAAGCGACCGCGTCGTTGGAGGAACCGTAAGCGTCAATCTTAGCCGTTGGATCAACCTGAAGAATCACCTCCCGATGGAGGAAATTAAAAATATCATCATCGTCAACCAATAAATATGTATTTATCATAAAATGGGTTCGTGAATTAATGGGATTTTTATTGTAACCGTAGTGCCTTCGCCAAATACAGACGCCACGTCAATTGAGCCTTGTAGCTTTTTAATTATTTCCTGACAAATGTATAAACCGAGACCGGTTCCAACGCCGGTATGAGTTGCGCGATAGAACATATCAAATATTTTCTCCACGTGTTTGGCTTGAATACCTTCTCCGTTATCGTGTATTGTAAATATCAAACTTTGTTCATCTCTTGCCATAACAAATTTGACAAAGGCATCCGCAATCGTCTTGCGTTTATACTTCACTGCGTTGCCGATGATGTTTTTCAGTAAAATCGTCATCCTCAATTTATCGGAGTAAATAATGGATGAGCCCTGCTCTACAAATGACATATCTAAAGATTGATTATCTGCGAACCTTAAATCAGCAAATATTTGCTCTACCAATTCACGCATATCAAAGCTATTAAAATGGGCTTCTAAACGGGCGTTTCGAGAGTAATCTAAAATCTCTTTGATTGTTTCATCCAATCGTCCTGCCGACTGGTCGGCCAGACGCAAGTATTGCATGATTTTATCATCAAGCCCCGGGCTTTTCATAGCCAGCGTCAAAAGCCCTTGTATGGATAAAAGCGGGGAGCGGAGATCGTGCGATATGCTATACACGAAGTTATCCAGTTCGGAGTTGATTTTGCTAAGCTCTTGGTTTTTACTAAGCATCTGCGCCTCGTATTGACGAACTTCGGTAACATCCACAGAGGTACCAGTAAGACTGCGCAGTTTACCATCAGCATCGCGCTCAACGATAGCAAGTCCATTAATAATACGCTCCTCACCCGTGTCGCTGCGTACTATTCGAAATTCTTGTTCAATGGGTTCTGTTCCTTGAGCCATTAATTGCTGCGTCGTTGCTATTACTCGACCACGATCTTCAGGAACAATTGAATTTATCCAAAACCCGAAATAATCGTTACCAATTTTTTCGCGGCTAACACCATATTGCCCTACAAGAACATCGTTCCAAGCGAGTTGATTGGTTTGCGGATTAAACATATAGATACCCATATTGATCTTAGAAGAAATAAGCTCAAAAATGTAGTTGTTTTGATCGAGCTTCTCATTGATTTGGAGCAGCTCCGAATTTTTAGCTACAATGGTTTCCTCGTAGTTTTTGGAAGCGGTAAAATCAATGGATGTACCTATCAAGCCGATTAAAACACCACGCTCATCGTGCTCCAAAGTAGAGCTCAGTCTAATGTGACGCAATTCCGCGTTATCTCTTCGAATGATCCGAAACTCCATCTCTAAAAACTGTTGCTTTTCAGAAATCTGCACATTGGTCTGATTAAATACCCTGTCGCGATCTTCCGGATGAATAGACGCATTGTATATAGCTAAGCAATCTTCACGACCATGCGCACTACTGGCACCATATTGTGCAAATAGGGCCTCGTTCCAAACAAGACTATCAGTTGCAATATCCCATTCAAAAATACCGATGCCGGTATTCTTTGAAACCAACTCGAAACGTTTATTGATGCTAACAATTTCTGCTTGATACTTAAAATCACTGGTAACATCCCGCTGCACTGCGAGGAAGTTCAAGTGGCGACCGGCATCGTCGAACACCGAAATAATCTCCAGTTGATTGTAGTATGGCTGGCCCGATTTATTATAGTTAATAAGTGTTACTGAAACATTCTCCTTTTTTTCGAGCGCTGTTTTTAGTTGGGCTAACACTTTGGGGTCAGAGGCTGGACCTTGCAGAAACTCCTTGGGTTTTCGACCAACAACCTCATTCAATTGATAACCAGTAATCCTAGTAAAGGCTGCGTTGACCCATTCAATGCGACCAAAGGAATCTGCAATTACAACCCCGTTGATCGTTTTGGTTGCGATTAGCGAAAGCCTACGCATCTCATGCTCAGACTTTTTTATCGTTTCAAGTTGATCGCCAATGGTGATGGTATTACTCAGATTGATTAATAACGCACTGATCTGCTTTGTAAAAATACTGAAGATGGTTTCGTGGCTTTGCTCCAGCTTGGGGTATAAGCTTGCCTTTGATTCGCTATTAAACCCAGCTATGCAAAAAGCAAAACCAAGTTCCTCGCTTTCATAGCGATAGGCAAGACCGGTAGTAAATTGCTTCAGCACGGGCACGCGCTCAAAAAGCTTATCAGAGACAGGAAAAACCCGATCGGCAGGGCAGGTTTCTTTGATTTCCAAAAGCTGCGTTTTGAGCGCTGCAAATTGATCTTCCGGAATTTTAAAACCTTCGCTTTGCAACTCGTCTAATTCCTCGTTCTTGAAATCCATCAAGCATACCAAGGAGCACTCCACTTCTAAGATATCGACTACCGCCTCAGCAACCAAACGCAAGAAGTCTTCACGCGTTTTGGACGTTAGTGAGGCGCTTTGAAAACGGTTTAAGCGTTTGTATAACTCCAACTCCTGATCCAAGCGATCACGGGTGTTGATGAGCTGCTGCTCAACAGAAGAAAAGCGCGTGACCCGCAGCTGCAGATCCCTAAATTCCTTCAATAAAGCATCGTAATCATTCTTGTCGTCCATGTAAATAGGCTAACGATAGATTACATATAAGGCAGTGGTGTAGTTGTGGTAAATATTCTTACCACCAAGTCGAGCAAACTCACCAAAACCATACATACCCAACCAAGGAGGGCACTGGCCATCCACATAAAACGGGTTCTGCATCTTGCTCACCAATTCCTCTTTGATGATGCGATTGAAGAGAAAACGACCACGCGCCAAACAGTCGGCATGAAATACCGCCACCGGCTTTTTGCCTTTATTCCGCTCTACCATTGCCCCAACCATACGATCCATCTCGCTGAAGATAAGATCCTCATCGCGTGTGGTAAGCCAAAGCTTAGTACCCACAGGACATTCCGTAGCATAATGCATTTTATCGCCATCGTGCTTGGTGACGACGCGCAGCAGATGTTTGTTTCCATATTCTTTGGCCAATGCAGGACTCAGTTCTTCGCCCAAGGCACCGATCGGAATGGTATCGCCGCAAGTAGCCTCGGCAGGCAAGCCTAAACGGCGCAAATATTCGGACCAAGCCGGTTGCCCGTTGAACTCTTCGATAAGGTGACCGGTTGACTTGGTAACCACGAGCGGCTCGCCAATAGCCACAAAGCCATGTGTGGCTTGTGTGTCGACGGTAAGCGAGGGATCGGAAAAGCCAACCGCGTATGCACCGTGCTCGGTGACCTTTTGATCCACGGCCTGGTAGGAGATGATGCCTTTCATGTTGTCGGATGAGGTAGCACCGAAGATGGTAACCTCATTGCCAAACACGTCTTCGAAGGCACGCACGCAGGTGTCGTTGGAAATATCAATACCAGAAGCCAGGAAGTAAATCATGTTTATGCCTGGCTTTTGCGCTTTGAGCGACTTCGCCATCTCCAGGCTCTTTTCGTACGAATTGTGACCGAAGATTCCATCCACATTAGCAACGGCGAAATCGGTTCCTTTGATAGCCATAAGCGCCATGTCTTTCATCGACTCACTTACGCCTTCCACACCTACCGTTCCGCAGCAAGAAGTGGCCACGATACGCGCTTTGGGCGCCATGGTATGCGCTTGGTCCACCATCTCCTTAAAATCATGCCCCATCGAAGCATGCAGGATAATTAAATCGGTATCTGCATAATTATCACCCAAGGCAATTTCCAAACATTCCATAACACCTCTGCGGGTGTTGATTACGCGTGCACTTCCAGAGTAGAAACTTAACATAGCATTTGTATTTTTTTGTTTTTCTGACACAAAGGTAAAATAATTATTCAGGTGTCTTTTGTATGTTAAATCATTGTTAATTTCGAAAGAACTCCGTATATTTTGGTGTAATTTTGCGGGCCTATCTTTTATGAAAACAAAACTCATCGTACCCTCTCCAATGAAGACATTGCTTTCTTTGCTATTTTTCTGTTTCGCTATTTCTGTATCTGCTCAACAAAAAAGCGAACCCGCATCCGACCAAAAACTATATACACAGGTGGAAAAGATGCCCGCGTATCCGGGCGGCGAAGAAGCATTGATGCAGTATATGCTTGAAAATCTTAACCTCCCCGAGACGGCACTGAACGATACAATCTCGGGCACATCGTACATTGGGTTTATCGTAACCAAGCAGGGCCAGGTGGAACAGGTACATGTGATAAAGTCTTTTCGTGAGGATTGTGACCAAGAAGCTGTGCGTGTTATAAAAGCCATGCCAGCATGGAAACCCGGCATTCAGGATGGCAAGCAAGTGAATGTGCAATACACCTTGCCCATTCGATTTACCTTAAGCACATCGAAACAAAAATAGCACTACGCCGATGCACGCCATACCTCTTGCCGAACGCCTACGCCCACAGAGCCTCGATGACTATATCGGGCAGCAGCATTTGGTAGGCAAGGATGCTATCCTGCGTAAAACGATAGAGAGCGGCCGCATTCCATCCATGCTTTTTTGGGGTCCTCCGGGCGTAGGTAAAACCACATTGGCTTTGATTATCGCACAGCGACTTCAACGCCCCTTCTTTTCGCTTAGCGCAATTGAATCAGGTGTTAAAGAAGTACGCGCGGTTATCGAGAAAGCACAGCAGGCAAAAGCAGCAGGCGAAAATGCGATCCTCTTTATTGATGAGATACATCGCTTCAACAAAGCGCAACAAGATTCCTTGCTGGGTGCCGTGGAGCGAGGCATCATCACGTTAATTGGCGCTACCACCGAAAACCCATCTTTTGAAGTCATCGCGCCTTTGTTGAGTCGCTGCCAGGTGTATATTTTAAAAAACTTGGAAAAGGATGACCTTACGCTTTTGATTCAGCAAGCCATTCAAAAAGACGAGGCGCTTGCTCAGAAACAGATTGAGATGATTGAGGACGAGGCTTTGCTGCGCCTCTCGGGCGGTGATGCCCGCAAGCTGCTGAACCTGTTGGACTTGGTTTCTGACAGCTCCGAGGAAAGACCACTAAAGATAACCAACGCTTTAGTCATGCATGCTGCACAGCAAAAAATGGCCCTTTATGACAAAGGAGGCGAACAGCATTACGACATCATTTCGGCCTTTATAAAATCGATGCGCGGCAGCGACCCAAACGCGGCTGTATATTGGATGGCGAGGATGATTGCCGGTGGCGAGGATCCCAAATTCATCGCCCGCCGCATGCTTATCTTGGCATCGGAAGACATCGGCAATGCCAACCCAACAGCCTTGGTGATTGCAAACAATTGCTTTCAGGCAGTTGAAAACATCGGCTATCCAGAATGCCGCATCATCCTTTCGCAATGCGCTGTCTATTTAGCCACATCACCAAAAAGCAACCGATCCTACCTCGCAATTGACGAAGCGCTCGCCTTGATTCGCAAGACCGGCGATCTGCCTGTTCCCTTGCATCTTCGCAATGCACCAACCAAGCTGATGAAGCAAATCGGCTATGGTAAGGAGTACGACTACTCCCACAACAACGAGAATCATTTCGCAGCGCAAGAATACCTCCCAGAAGAACTGTCAGGCACTCGTTTTTACGACCCCGCCAACAACCCGCGCGAAAACGAAACCAGGAATTTTTTAAAACAACGTTGGAAAGAAAAATACGGCTATTAGGAAATGAAACTATTGTCTCCCACCCTCGCCTTCTCTCTTGTCCTCCTGCTCTCCTCCTGTGTCACTATCGAGTCGCCGACCTATGTGAGCACGAGTAACTTCAAAGTTACACGCATCACACCACAGCTCGACTATCAGATGGATGTTACCATGTTCAATCCCAATCCTGCCGGGGTAAAAATCAAGGAGCTAAACATGCAGGTTACCGTGCTAGGAAATACGAGTACTATAAACACTACCGATGTGGTGCAAATTAAGTCGCGCGAAAACTTCACGATGCCTTTAAAAGGCGAAACCTCATCGGCCAATTACAGCAGCTTTTTAAAGAATGGTGTAATGGCCATTTTTGGAGGAAAAAGCACCATCCCAATCCAAGTGGAAGGCGATGTGTTGGTACAAAAGTTTATTATACGCAAGCGCGTTCACTTTAGTTTCACAGAGCAATTTGACATGTCAAAAATTGCGCTGCTTAAAAAATGAGAAAAGGCTCAAAAAGCTATAAATCGTTGAAATTAGCTACATTGCATAATGAACTATAAACAACTTCTGCTGCTTGCCTTATGCATCAGCGGACTCCTATCTGCTTGTCGTAAAGACGCCGGAAAGCCACAGTGGGATATACAAGCCTTGACACCGTTGGCAAAAAGCACGCTGGATATGCATAACCTGCTTGGCGACTCTATGCTGAGCACACAGGCCGACAGCTCTTTATGCATCGCCATGCATCGCGACATCTACGACTTCACCTTGGAAAATTTGATCCAGGTGCCAGATACCACCACCTTACAAAGTTTTGGCCTCCCTATTCCGGTGACACTTAATCCAGGGCAGTCGATTCCTATCGACTCGGTCTCTGAAACAACGTACAGCATGGCCGGTGCAAGCTTGAATAAAATCATCATTCGATCAGGCAAAATCAACTTCCGCATCGTGAGCCAAGTGAGTGAGAAAACAGTATTCACTTACCGCATCCCGAAAGCAAGCAAAAACGGTGTGGCCTTCAGCTTCACTGCCGAAGTACCAGCAGCGGGCGAATTCAACGGCACCTACGATCTTGCTGGTTACACCTTCGATTTACGCGGCAAATCGGGCAATAAGGTGAACACCATTTACACCTCACTCAAAGCGAATGTGAGTCCGAATGGCCAAGCCATGGTTTATCAGCCAGGACAAACTATCACCGTAAGCTCC